>JAUWDI010000127.1 GCA_030608865.1 Anaerolineales bacterium
CAGGTAAAAGGACCCGATCTGGCCGAACCTCTGGAAAGTCTCCGGACACCGAAGGGGCAACTCCCCACAAGGGAAGAATCTCTCAGGTTGATGACAGAGGGCGCACACCCCAGTCGGTGTGTGCTCTGCGCGCAGTACCCAGAAGCCATTATTCAAGGAGGTCAGCATGGAATATCCCAAGGATTTGAAGTACACAGAAAGTGACGAATGGGTCCGCGTCGAAGGGAAGATCGGCACGACCGGAATTTCCGACTATGCCCAGGACCAGTTGTCGGATATTGTCTACGTCGAGACCAACCCACCCGTTGGTGAATCTTTACAGAAAGGCGAGACCCACTCGGCAGTGGAATCGGTGAAAGCTGCCGCCGATATCAATATGCCTATCAGCGGGGTCATAGCGGAGATCAATGAGAACCTTGCCGACACACCAGAACTGTTGAACACAGATCCATACGGCGAGGCCTGGATGGTGAAATTCGAGATCAGCGACCCCTCGGAGTTGGACGGCTTGATGGATGCAGCAGCCTACGAGAAATTCAACGAGGAGCGAGACCACTAATGACCTACATCCCCCATACCGATAAAGACCGCGAGGAGATGCTGGCGGTGGTTGGCGTGGATCGTATCGATGACCTATATAAAGCTATCCCCAAGAATGTGCGTTTCCCAGATCTTAACCTCCCTGATCCGATTTCGGAATTGGAAATCACCCAGGAACTACAGGCACTTTCTGAGGCTAACTTAGAGGTCTTCCACACATCCTGTTTCTTAGGCGCCGGCGCGTATAACCACTTCATCCCCTCCGTTGTCGACCACACCCTGCGCCGCAACGAGTTCTATACGGCCTATACACCATACCAGCCGGAAATCTCTCAAGGGACTCTTCAGGCGATCTTTGAATATCAGAGCCTGATGACCCTGTTAACCGGGATGGATGTCTCCAATGCATCCCACTACGATGGAGCGACCTCATTGGCGGAGGCCGTGATCCTGGCACTGAATCACCATCGCGGCAAACGAAACAAGATTGTGATCTCACCAGCGATCCACCCCCACTATCGCCAGGTCGTGCGTACGTACACGCAGGGCATGGGGCTTACGATCACGGGCGACGAAAAATGCGAGACCGAACCTAAAGATATTGTGAAAATGCTGGACGAGGACACCGCGCTCGTGGCCGTTCAGTATCCGGATTTCTTCGGCAACATTACGGATCTCTCGGCTCTGGGCGAGGCTGCGCAGGCAAGCGGAGCGCTTTTCTGTGTCGTAGTCAATCCGCTGGCGCTGGGTATGCTCGTGCCTCCTGGTGACTTCGGCGCCGACATCGTCGTCGGTGACGGTCAACCTCTTGGTATTTCACTTTCCTATGGTGGACCCACCGTGGGCATCTTCACGACGAAGGATAAATACGTACGCAAGATGGCCGGACGCCTGGTGGGCGAAACAGTAGATAGCCGCGGGCAGCGCGGCTACGTGCTCACGCTCACCCCGCGCGAACAGCACATTCGCCGCGACAAAGCCTCTTCAAATATCTGTAGCAATCAGGGTTTGATGGCGCTCGCGTCGGCAGTTTATCTGAGCGTGGTGGGCAAGCAGGGTCTGAGGAAAGTTGCCGAACTTTGCTATCACAAAGCACATTACACCGCAGAACGGATCGATGCGCTGAATGGTTTTGCGCTCTGGAATAAGCACCCGTTCTTCCACGAATTTGTCGTTAAATGCCCGCGACCGGTTGCCGAGATCAACGAGCGCCTGCTCGAGTGGGACATCCTCGGTGGGTATGACTTGGGTCAGGAATATCCTGATTTGAAGGACCATATGTTGATCGCCGTTACGGAAGTGATCGCCAAGGCAGAGATCGATGACCTTGTGTCTGCGCTAGAGGAGGTCTCCAATGCCTGAGCCTCTGATTTATGATTTATCCTCCCCCGGACGCAAAGGTGTGTCGCTGCCGGCAGTAGATGTTCCCGAAACGGCTCTCCCGGATGGCCTGGTGCGGGAGGACTTACCCCTGCCAGAAGTCGCAGAGAATGACGTTGTGCGCCATTTTATGCGCCTCTCTCAGTTGAACTATAGCGTGGATACGGGCTTCTACCCCTTGGGCTCATGTACGATGAAGTACAACCCCAAGGTAAATGAGGACATGGCCCGCCTTCCTGGTTTCGCATTAACACATCCTCTGCAAGATCCTGATACCGCTCAGGGGAACCTGGCGATGATGTATGCTCTCCAGGATTGGCTCATGGAGATCGGCGGGTTTGCTGGAGCGAGTCTCCAACCCGCGGCGGGAGCACACGGAGAGCTGACGGGGATCCTCATCATCCGGGCGTACCATCTTGACCGCGGAGATAAGGGACGAAATAAGATTCTCATCCCCGACTCAGCGCATGGGACCAACCCTGCTAGCACGACGATGAGCGGGATGGATGTGATCGAAATCCCCTCCGACGCACGCGGCAATATCGACCTGGAAGAGCTCAAGAAACATTGTGACGAGAGCGTCGCCGGCTTAATGCTCACGAACCCCAATACACTAGGGCTTTTCGAAGAAAATGTTCAGGAAGTTATCGATCTGGTCCACGGATGCGGCGGTTTGATTTACGGCGATGGGGCGAATATGAATGCCTTGCTCGGCGTGGTCAGGCCAGGCGATCTCGGCATTGACGTGCTCCACTACAATCTCCATAAGACCTTCTCCACACCGCACGGCGGTGGTGGACCAGGTTCGGGCCCCGTCGGTGTCGCCGAGAAACTGGTCGACTTCCTACCGGATCCGGTAGTGGGGATTGTTGACGAAGGCGATGAAGCCAAACCGCCACTGTATGGGCTTGTTACACCTGAAAAGAGCATCGGCAGGGTGAAGGCTTTCCATGGACATTTCGGCGTCATCTTGCGTGCATACACCTATATGCGCGTGCTTGGGAAATCGGGACTTCGGGCGGTATCCGATTATGCTGTGCTGAATGCCAATTACCTGCTGGCGAAACTGCGCGATACCTACAAAGTCCCCTTCGACCGCATCTGCATGCATGAGTTCGTCGCTGAAGGGCACTGGGATGATGCGCCTGACATCCATGCCCTGGATATCGCCAAGCGGTTGATGGACTACGGCTTCCATCCCCCGACGAATTATTTCCCACTGATTGTGCCCGAAGCACTTATGATCGAGCCCACCGAGACGGAAAGCAAAGAGAGCCTCGATGCCTTCATAGAAGCGATGCTTGCGATAGCGAAGGAAGCCCGCGAGGATCCTGAGACTCTGAAGAACGCTCCACATAAAACGTTGTTTGGGAGAATGGACGAAGTGCAAGCCGCACGGCAGCTGGTCCTGTGCTGCCGCCCGCGCTATCTGGATAAACCTGATACCAAATAACTGTCCCTGGAAGATGAATTCCAGGACGAGTATTAAAACACGCAACCAAGAAGCAAAGCGCCTGCCCTGGACCGGGCAGGCGCTTTGTCCCCGATGAAAAAAGCGGCCTCGGTTCCCCAATGAATCCGAGGTCAAGAAGATGCAATTATCATCTATATTATATGAGAGTATTCTCAATGAAGTCTGAACCCGCAGGAGGCCAAAGGTAGTATCGGGGGAATTGCGGAATGCGGTAGAATGAAATCACCGAAACGAGGTTCTCCAAATGACCCGTAATTCAGATACGGTCATCCGTGAGGTGAAGAAGCGGGAGACTGTTCAAATCCATTTGCCGGACAATGGCATCCTTGAAGGTCCCAGGGGAAGTCAACTGGAGACTTTTCTAAAAACTCTCACACCATCTGCGCCGATCGTAGGCGCTGTGGTCAACGGCGAACTGCGTGAACTAACGTATCCGATCGAGATGGACTCACGTGTTCGGCCGGTAACGATGGGATCAGCCGACGGCATGCGCATCTATCGCCGTTCGTTGACCTTTCTCTTAGCCGCTGCATTTGAGGAGCTCCACCCAGATGCGCGATTGACCGTGGATCACTCCGTCTCCTCGGGGGGATATTACTG
>JAUWDI010000064.1 GCA_030608865.1 Anaerolineales bacterium
TATACAACTCATCCACATCCACCCCGCAGCGAGCCGCATACGCCGGGTCGAGCGCATGCTCCATGTCGATATAGGCGCATACCCCACCCATTTTTTGCGCTTCGGCGACGATATGCTGCGCCAGCGTGGTCTTGCCTGAGGCTTCCGGACCGTAGATTTCGCTCACCCGCCCGCGGGGGATTCCGCCCACGCCCAGCGCAAGGTCTAGCGATAGCGAGCCGGTCGGAATCGCTTCCACTTCCAGATGATGCGCTTCCCCCAGCCTCATCACCGCACCGTCTCCGTAGCGGTTTTTGATCTCTGTTACTGCAGCTTCTAGCGCCTTATCACGCTCAACGGCCATGTTTTCTAATCCTGTAGTGTGTTGCTAGAGTTGAATTTTTGGGAATTAACGAAGTCTACCCGAGATTAAGATGGCTCGCAAGCCAAGCCACTCAAGAGAGCCTTATCCTGGCCGATTCACCACACCTATTAGTGCTGAACCCTCCCCGCGCTTGTCATTGCGAGGAGCCCGTCAGGGCGACGCCTGTCGTGCAAAGTCCCCGACCGAAGGGAGTGGGGAGCGAAGTCGAAGGATCTCAATCTCCGCGCTAGAATGGAGGAGATTGCTTCGCTTCGCTCGCAACGACATCAAGGGGTGAACTTAGCCGCACCCATAAAGCGATGCTCACCTCAAGATAACCTTGAAGGATTTAACCAAAAGCGGTGGAGGAGACCTCCACCGCTTTTAATAATGACTGCCCCGCCATGCCGTGTGCTGCTTGATTTTGAACCTGCTATTGCAGGCGGGATCCTACCAGTGACTTTCGCCTTGGCCGAAGCCTATCGCGTTGCCCACCGAATAACGAACCCCATTTATCAAGTGTTGGCTCAAAACCTCTTGCTGCATCACGAACACAGCAGGGACTAATATGGGTATACCACGTTCAATTCTAGTTGGCAATATTTCACCATTAATCCTCGTCAACAACCCTCAAATGGAGCTCCTTCAATTGATTAGGCTCAGCCGGCGAGGGAGCATCTGCCATCACATCGCGCGCTGCTTGATTCTTAGGGAAGGCGATAACTTCGCGTATATGTTCCTCTCCAGCGAAGACGCGAACAAGCCGGTCGATCCCCGGCGCGATGTCGCCGTGAGGTGGAGTCCCGTATTCAAAAGCCTCAAGCATGTGGCCGAATCGCTCCTGAGCGACATCCGGTTCAAGACCGATTAAAGCGAATACCTTCTCCTGCAATTTTCGATCGTGGATACGGATGCTACCGCCACCAACCTCCAACCCGTTAAGCACCATGTCGTATTGTTGGCCGCGTGCTTTGCCGGGATCAGACTCCAACCACGAAAGGTCCTCTGGCATCGGTGCGGTGAAAAGATGGTGACTCGGATCCCAACGCTTCTCATCCTCATTCCAGCCCACAAAGGGAAAATCGATCACCCATGCGAAAGCGAGAATCTCCGGATCCAGCAAGCCCAGCCGCTCGCCGAGGTGGACGCGTAAGCGCCCTAAGGATTCGAAGACAACGGCTGGTTTATCGGCTACAAACAGGAGCAGATCGCCGGGTTCGGCTTCCAGCCTCTGCAGCAAATCTTTAATCCGATCCTCCGCGAGAAACTTGGCAAAGGAAGACCGATACTCTCCTTTCTCATCTAGCGCCAGGTACGCTAAACCCTTGGCTCCAAATTGCGCGACGAAAGCTGTCAGCTCCTCGATGTCCTTCCTGCTGAAACTCCCAGATCCTTTTACATTTAATCCTCGGACTTCTCCACCCTTCTCGACAACCTTTTCAAACACCTGGAAGCCCGACTCCACCGCCAAATCCGTCACGTCTTTCAACTCCAGCCCAAAACGGATATCCGGCGCATCTCGCCCAAATCGCTCCAGCGCTTCGCTATACGTGAGCCGAGGCCAGAGTTTGTGCATCAACTTTCGCTCGGGAAGCAGCTTCTCCACCATCGTGGTGAACAGCTCCTCCGAAAGCGCCATCACATCCTCACGATCAACGAAGGACATTTCGAGATCCAACTGGGTAAACTCCGGTTGGCGATCTCCGCGCTGATCTTCATCGCGAAAACAGCGAGCGATCTGGAAATAACGCTCAACCCCTGCAACCATCAGTAACTGTTTAAGCTGCTGAGGTGATTGCGGTAAGGCAAAAAACTCCCCCGGGTGAACGCGTGAAGGGACCAGGTAATCCCGCGCGCCTTCGGGTGTAGTCTTGAAAAGAATCGGAGTCTCCACTTCCCAGAAGTCGCGTTCGCTGAGGAAATCACGAATGTACTTGATCACCCTATGGCGAAGTTCCAGATTGCCCTTCATACGTTCGCGCCTGAGGTCTAGATATCGATACTTCAGGCGGACCATTTCGTCGACTTCCGTCTCTTCATTGATCGCAAACGGAGGCGTTTTCGCAGGGTTTAAGACGACAATCTTCTGGATTTCCACCTCAATCTCACCGGAAGACAGATCTGGGTTCACCATCCCCTCCGGTCGACTTCGAACAACCCCCTCAATCTGCAGCACCCATTCATTACGAATCTCAACCGCAGTTTCATGCGCCTCAGGAGAGTTCTCTGGATTAGCGACGATCTGTGCAATTCCTGACCGATCGCGCAGGTCGATGAACGTTACCCCACCGTGATCCCGACGTCGGTTCACCCACCCGGCAAGTGTCACCTGTTCGCCAATATGATCTGATCTCAGCTCGCCACAATCATGAGTCTTAAGCATCGTGCCTCCCTACTGAAAAAAATACACCGCCCGGTCTCAGTGACATCGGGCGGCGGCAGGTTCATTCTACAATCCGTTCACTTCATCCATGAACCCCACGCCCGATGCTGATTCGGATCGGGGTTGTTGTTCAGAACCAGAAAGCGTGAACCTTGGACCACCATGCGACGATTATAGCATCCTTGTAAATAACCGGGCAACGCAGCTCCCGGTAATTCCATCAGGGTCGCCTTTGCTCCCCGGTTACATCCCTCTGATCGTATCGAGATCGTCAGGAGTATCGATATCGAGCATCGCCGCCTGTCCCCAGGGGACAGCTTCAACAGAATACGTTTTGAATAACGCTCGTCCCCCTTGGTCGCCGCGAATCCGACGCAGCACTTCGAATGTCGTACGGTCGAAAAGAACAGGATTTCCCCATCGCTCACCGCTCCAAGGCGCCACAATCGGCGCTAACGACCTGCGATGGGTTTCCACCAGAGCACGAACAAGATCCGCATCAACAAGAGGCATATCCGCCAGGAGGAAAACTGCGCCATCAACATTGGGCGCCAGCATCCTAAGACCTGAGCGCACGGAGCTGCTTTGCCCCTCACCCCAGTCGGGGTTGTTGGCGATTTGAACCGCAAGCTGACCTAACGCATCTTTTACGTCCGGCCCATCTGCGCCGAGCACAACAACAATCGGATCAAGCCCCGCATCTCGCGCCGCTCGGACGGGCTTATTTATTAAAGATTCATCTTCCCACAGCTCTAACAGTTTCGGTCGACCAAAACGACGCGATCCCCCTCCCGCTAATATTATTCCGGCAATCCGCCCATAAGTTTCCACAACCGGGTCCGCCTGCCGCACCTGTGTCAAGATGACCGCCCCGATACGATTGGTCTTCAGGGTCAGCTTGGCGATTTCACGCCCACGCTCCACCGTGTTTTGCGTCTCAGCCTTATTCAAAATCACCCGCACCTGCGCGCTCGCCGGCACTGATTTTAAGGCTCCATTCGCGTGCGCCAGTATTCCAGCAGCGTCCGCGGCCTGAATAATGTGGTCCTTATGAACCCCTAAGAGTGCTCTGATCGATTCTGGTCGATAAACGAAATCACCGTCCAGTTTTGTTCCAATAGCATCAAGACCTATCACCGGCACGACGAGATCGACAAACGGAGGTATGACCGGTTCATGCTCCGCAGGCGCTTTCAATGAGCGGCCCCTGGCGCCATCCGCTTCAATCAAGACCACGGCGCCCGAAGAAGCCGCCAAAGGCAGTAGAGCCGCAAGCAAATCCTCTGGAGGCGCAGTCCACTTCGGCTCTCCCGACCATCTCTCACCGGTTACGAGGACGGAGCGCTTCTCTTGAAGAAGCGCAGGGAAGAGGTTCACATCCTCCTTTGAGCGAAGGATGATATGTTGATCAGCGAGATCTGTTTGATCCAGCGCTAATTTTGTGGTTGTCGTCATGAGAACAGGTGTCTTAGGCGTTAATTCTTCGACCAGCCGGCGGATGCTCGCAGATTTTCCGCCTGCGCCAACGAAAGCCACAATCTGCCCCGGGGAAATACGCAGGGCTTTCGATAATTCCATCTCACCCGCTCAGCAGTCTTCGTAAATAGGGCTGTGAGAGCAGCGCTTCTAGCACGCCGCCCCCGACGGCGAGTGCTTTATCTGAAATCGAGAAACAATAGGATGGATCACCTCGCGGGTCCAGGTCGCCAATTTTCGATGCCGCTTCGATGCGCACGCCGTCATGCACCAACCCTCGCAGCGCTCCATCAAAGGGCGCTTCGACTGGCACATCACCCACACGGACAATCTCATCACCAGCCTTGATCATGGAGCCGATCTCCTTACCCCCGTCCAGAAGCCCGCTGACTGGCGCCCGCAGCACCCGGTCGACATTAAACCCTGCCACCGTTTCTGGGACTTTCGTATCCGGCTCAGCGCTGCCCTGCCAAATAACACGCCCCATATTGTGTCCCCGGTTGGTTTCAATCACTGTGTTACAGTTGACCCCGGTTGTGAATCCCGGTCCTAGTCCGATCGTGAATAGGGACGGGTCCAGAGTCGCCTCTGGTGGAGTTTTACGCATGCGTCCGTCGATCAGAGCTGTTGCGTTTATCTGCGCGCTCAGGTTTCCCGCAGGATCGACCAGCACCGGAACGACACGCTCAAAGCGAAGCGGTGGGATCTGCTCGGAATCAGGGACGAAGACACCCCTAACGCCTCCCACCTCGATCTCCCCCGAATAAACAGCTTCGGCAAAAGCGACGCGCCGCCGGACAGCCAGGGGCTGCTGAATCTCGAGTACGACAACGTCGAAGCCACAGCGATGCAGGCGCACCGCTACCCCTGTCGCCAGGTCACCCCCACCCCGAAGTATGATGAGTGGTCTTTCAATTTCCACGCTTATTGGATCTTTCCTATGCCGCGCAGGACTCGCTCAGGCGTCAGCGGAAACGAATCAAACCAGGTGCCGAGCGCATCATGAACCGCGGCGATAACGGCGGGCGCCAATGGGATATAGGGCATCTCAGCCATCCCTCGCGCCCCCCAGGGGCCAATGGGGTCAGGATACTCAAGGATCAGCGATTCGACTTTGTCTGGGATGTCCAACACAGTGGGAATGAGATAGGTCGAGAGCTGACCGGTCTGGACGTAGCCGCCCGCCTGTTGAAAATCCTCCAGGACTGCATAGCCAAGCGCCTGGACAACGGCACCCTCAATCTGTCCTTCAACCAACTGCGGGTTGATCGCCTGCCCTACATCATTGGCAGAGATAACTTCCAGGACGCGTATTGCGCCGGTCTCCGTGTCCACCTCAACCGAGACAACCTGTGCGACATAACCGTACGAGAAATTAGGCTCTGACTTCCCCGTTTTCGGGTCAAGGGGTGTCGTCGCTGGTGGACGGTACTGATAAAGAGCGATAGCCGGTCGTTCCCCATCTTTCCACTTTTCCAGCGCTTCGTCAGCCGCACCCCGGATCGCGTTTCCGCTCATGAAAGTCAATCGCGAGGCTGATGCGGATCCCGAATCCGCGGTTTGCGCCGTGTCAGAGACGATCAAGCGAACTATCTCGATCTGAACGCCGACCGCCTCAGCGGTCATTTGAACCATCGCCGTATGCGCCCCTTGCCCGACTTCTGCCCCCGCGTGATGCAGAACGACTTCCTCAATCTCTGACATGCCGCGTAGCTCGATCTCCGCCGAGCACTGCTCCTGCGCGCCGAACGAGAAGCCAACATTCTTGAAGCCACAGGCGAAGCCTACACCACGCCGGATGTGCGCTTCCTGTGTGTCATCAGGGGTTTTTGGTCTGCTCCAACCACGCCCTGTATGTTTCCAACCAGCTCTTTCTGCAGCCTTTTCAACGACTTTATCGATGCTTACGCCC
>JAUWDI010000154.1 GCA_030608865.1 Anaerolineales bacterium
GCAGCTCAAAGGGGGTTTGCTGCTAGAACGTGAGGAGGACCAAGCAGACCTTTGGGCAGTGAGGAAAGCAGGTTTAGGACTTCTTATGTCCATCCCCGGAGACACGAAGCCGGTTACATTCATTGAAGATGTAGCTGTGCCGGTTGAAAAGTTGGGGGATTATGTGCGGCGGGTGGACGCCATTCTCGAGGAGCATGGGACGACTGGGGAATGGTATGCCCATGCCTCTGCTGGATGTCTCCATCTCCGGCCCATGCTCAATCTAAAATCCGCAGAGGGTGTGGAAAGCATGCGGCGTATCGCCGACGCAATCGCGGATTTGGTTATCGAAATGCAGGGTTCCATCTCGGGAGAACACGGGGACGGTCTCTCGCATACGGAGTATAACGAGCGCCTCTTTGGATCAGACCTGGCAAGCGCCTTCCGCCAGGTGAAAGAGGTATTCGACCCAGACGAAGTGTTGAATCCCGGGAAAGTTGTGCCAGCATCCAGCGGATTTGGAGGTAAGGGATCCCTGACTTCGAATCTCCGCTATGGTGACGGGTATCGGACTAACTCTCCAGCAACTTTCTTTACTTACACAAGAGAGGGAAGCCTCGCATCTGCGGTAGAGAGCTGCACAGGTTTAGGCGTTTGTCGAAAAGACGATGGGCTGATGTGTCCATCCTATCAGGTGACCCGGGATGAAACGCATTCCACTCGCGGTAGAGCGAATGCCCTCCGCGCCGCAATCAGTGGGGCGCTGCCGCTAGAATCCCTCACAAGCAGCCAAATGTATGACGTATTTGACCTCTGCCTGGCATGCAAAGGCTGCAAGGCAGAGTGTCCGACCGCTGTGGATATGGCTCGGTTGAAATCCGAGTTTCTGGCGCTTCACCGCGCCGAGCACGGAGTGCCTTTGCGTGATTTTCTATTTGCGAACATTGCCAGGTTCTCGCGCTATGGAAGCGCATTTGCATCTCTACTTAATACCATCACTCGGTTGAAGTTTTTTCGGTGGTTCCAGGAGAAATTGCTGGGGATTCCTCGGCAGCGGACACTGCCGCATTTTGCGGATGTGACTTTCAGCGAGTGGTTCTCCCAACACACGGATCCGGGCTTCGCTGAAACAGTCGTCCTTTTCTTGGATACGTACACTCAATACCAATCTCCCGAGGTTGGCATCGCCGCAGTAGATGTGTTCGAAGCGGCTGGCTATCGGGTTGAACTCGTCGCCGAGCAGATCTGTTGTGGGAGGCCAATGATCTCGAAGGGGCTATTGAAAGAAGCGAGGATACTTGCGGAGACAAACATCCATGCTCTGTCGCCCTATGTAGAAAAAGGAATTCCAGTCGTTGGCCTGGAACCATCCTGTCTCATTACACTTCGAGATGAATACCTGGATTTCTTCCCGCTTGACCCGCGCGCACAACAACTTGCGGAGAATTCATTTACCTTTGAAGAATTTCTCGTTCGATCGCACGGATCAGAGGCACGTCCTATCGATAGAATTCAATTCCAGGGTGCGGATACCTCAGTCTTATTCCACAACCATTGTTATATCAAAGCGTTGATAGGTTCTGAACCGTCAACGGCAATGTTTAAAGCCGCTGGAATTGAAATTGAGGAGATCGATTCAGGGTGCTGTGGGATGGCAGGAGCGTTCGGCTATGAACTTGAGCATTACTCCCTCTCAATGGAGATCGCGGAAGATCGTCTTTTACCCGCGGTGCGCCTAGGAGTAGGGCAGGGAGCGCAGATTTCTGCCTCCGGGCTCTCGTGCCGAACGCAAATCCATGATGGAGCGGCTATACACGCGCTGCACCCTGCACAGATTCTCGCCAGGCTCATTGCTGACGAAGAAGATTAGCAACCCAACATCTTTGTCAATATCTTTATTGCTTGAATAAGCGCATCGTATTCTTGTCTCGGGTGTTGTGACCTATGCGCCGAGTCCTGACAAAACACATCATTAGTTAATGTATGTTTGAAAAAGGATGACAAAAGTGGGAACGAACTATGAGCTAGGTCCTCCAAAAGTAAACAACTTTATCAAAACACTGGCTCAATGGTTTGTTGCGTTAGTGGGGTGGAAAGCAGAAGGAGATCTTAACTTATTACCCAAAAAGTTTGTAGCTATCATGGCGCCGCATACATCTAACTGGGATTTATTGTTCGCTTTGGGGACTGTGTCCGCTCTCGGATTAAAGTTTAGCTGGTTTGGAAAAAAAGAAGTTTTTCGTTGGCCAATCAGTGGTTTGTTCAAACAATTGGGTGGTATCCCCATCGAGCGTAGTACCCACCAGAACATGGTCGAGCAGACGGCTGCATTGATTCGTTCGCGCGATCAGGTCGTCATTGGGATAGCTCCTGAGGGGACCCGCAGCAACTCAAAATATTGGAAGTCAGGTTTCTACCGTATTGCCCACCAGGCTGCAGTTCCGATTGTGTTCGGATTTTTGGACTATAAACGCAAAGCTGGCGGCCTTGGTCCATTAATGGAGCCGACAGGTAATATCGAGGAAGACCTGAAGGTGATCCGCGGTTATTACAAAGACATTACCGCAAAGTACCCGGAGTTGGTCGGGGAGATAGCAATAAAGCCGCAATAAGAGAATCAACTAAGCGAGGGAAAGCATATTCCACGAATACGTTTTCTCGTTTCTCTCTCGACGACTCAGAAATCCCCCAGCCAGATAAACCTGGCTCACTTCTCGAAAATATCATGATAGCCGCGATCCAACTCATCATCTGATAGATGTGCATAGCGCTGCGTAACGGCGATGTTGCGATGCCGGGCGAGCTCCTGAGCTAGCTTCAGATTGCCGCCAGAGCCACGCAAGACTGTTGTAACGAAGTAATGCCGGAAAGAGTGGGGTGTGATCGTGCCTGCGGCTTCGGGACCGAGCGCTTCACTGACGTGTTTGTGGACGATAGCACGCCCGGTTGTCGTTGATATTGGCAATACTTTCTTCCCGGCCCCGAGATCGTGGCGGGAAAAAAGCGGGAGCGAAGAGAGAGGCCGCCCGCTGCCACCGTCCAGTTCGGCTCTTAATCGCAGATAATCCTTCAGCGCAGCCAGAGAGCGCGATGAGAAACGTACAATCGATTCTCGATCGCCTTTCCCGATCAAGATTGCTCGTCCTTCATTCCAATCGATATCCGCACGGCGCAGATTGCAGGCTTCGTGAACACGGAGGCCCGTATCGGCGAGAGTTAGCAGGAAACTGCGGTCTCTTAGATTGCGCAGGCGATCTCGCTCATCTTCAACAGGAGAATGGATGAGGTTATTCGCGTATTCAATCGTGATTTCAATCTGCTTTCGTGGAAATTGGGGGAGGCGCTGACCAGGGCGTCGTCCACGACGGCGGATGAGCATTCGCATTCGAGAGAGATTGATATCGGCGAGTTCTTCAGCAACCAGGTATTCGTACCAGCCAGCGGTTGCTGTGAGATAGAGTTGTTCGCTTGCAGGCGCGTAGGATTTCAGCGCAGCAGCGAAATCAGCGATCCAATCCTCCTTTGCC
>JAUWDI010000157.1 GCA_030608865.1 Anaerolineales bacterium
GAAATTCATGTAGCCAAATGCAGGTTCCCCACCGACCTCGAGAAAAGCCAGTTGCAGCCAATCTCGCTCATGGGAGATCAGAGCAAGGCGGCGAAAGAACTCCTTCATCTTATCCGTTAGGAACGCTCGTTTCTCCGAGTCGTTCTGCATAAGCCCGAGAAAAAGATCGATCTCGGGTTCAATCGGTGAAGCTCCATCGACAATTCGCCAACTGACACGTGCCGGATATTCTTCCGCCCGCCTGAGTTTGCGTTTGACTTCTTTGCGTCGTTTACTGTTTAGCGCCTGGAGATACCCATCCCAGCTATCCGCAAGTGTCACGAAAGGCACCGGCGAGATCCGCTCCTTTTCAAACCGCCACCCGCGTTTTTCCGCCGAGCGCTGCAGCGCTTGCACTGTAGATGATCCCTCGGGGAGATTATAAAGATCGAGAACCTCCCATCCTTCTGGCCCTTCAACATCCAAGGATCCTAGCAGCGCATCGACGAACTCCTCTGTGGTGGATTCTGAAACGATGAAATCCAGATAATCAGAGACTTCTATGCTTCCTACAAGAAGGATCGAAGGGCGACCATTTCGATCTTTGCTAAAAAATAATGGGGCTATCCCTGCAATCTCCCCGCCCTCCACCTTCCCCACACCGAGCCAAAGCTCTCCATCTTCCCACTCGCCGCCCCCCATCGTCGACCACCAGGCGTCCAAATAACCTGGCTGCTGGAATGGCGTATTCGTACCCGAGGTGCTAAGCAGAGCTTCCCAAATATCAGATAGTTCAGAGAAGGATTGGTCTGAGTGAAGGAACTGGAACTTCATCATGGGGATATCTTTGCGGAACAGCTAGGATTGTACCAGCCGCGGCAATGTTCTTGCATCTATGATTGCATCGTCTAACCCGTTTCGGTACAATAAACGCCATGGCTCAAACGTTCGAAACAGATATCGCTCTAATTCATATCGCCGGCGGCGCAGCTCGCCTGACTTCCCCCCCGGGAACTCTCGCGTTAACCGCACCGCGTCGTTCTGCCCGAGGCCGCGGAGATGATTTCCTCCTATTAAATCTCTCGCTGCAATCCTCCCAACCCGTCTCGCCTGGTTATCTTGACCATCTCGTACGCATGGCTGCTGACGCGTATTACGGCACGCCAGGTTCTGTAACCTCCGCACTGCGCGAGGCGACTGCGGTGGTAAATGATCAACTGGTAGACACCAATCAGGATGAGTCTGAACCTGCGAATTATCAAGGCAACCTGATGAGTGCAGTCCTGCGCGGTAAAGATCTCTATTTTGGTCAGAGCGGGATCGGGCAGGTAATCCTCGTACGCCCTGGCGCAGTCAATCGTCAAAGCTCGGAGGAGGCTTCGGAACGACCCCTTGGAATCAGCCTGGCGCCTCACATCCGCTTCTATCACTTCGAATCACAGCCCAACGATCTTCTCATTCTTACGACTACACCAAGCGATTTGTGGTCCGACGCAACCCTATCCGGCCTGGCAACACTCGACCTCGAGCAAGCAATAGACCGCCTCGTCGCCGCCAGCAACTGCGATTTAACCGGTCTCTTGGCACGCATCGTACCGCCCGGCAGAGCCGGTCTACAACCATCCTATCAGCCAGCAACGCCCTCTGGTGAGATGCCCCTGCAGTCAGAAAGATCAACACGGGAGAGATTCGGGACGGTCAAACGGGGCACACGCCGAGTTCAACTGAGCAGCTATATCGCCCCTCTAACCCTCGGTTTGAAATCCTTAACTTCTCGAACCCTGACATTCTTATCGCAGACTCTAAATCGTCTGGCTCCGGGCATTTCCGAACCTCTCCACCCCGATGCGTTATCCCGCCAAATGCTTATCGGCACCGCCATCGCCATCCCATTAATTATTGTGACCATTGCCTCGCTGGTCTACGTTAGAAAGGGCCGCAAGGAAGAATTCCTGTCATATGTCAATCAAGCGCAGACATCCGTTATAACAGCCCAAACGCTCACGCTTGATGAGACTTCACGCGGCGAGTGGGAGAACGCGGCCAAGATGCTCAGCATGGCGGAGAGCTATGGCACAAGCTCGGAATCTGAGGTGCTTAGCGAACAGGTCCAATTGGCGCTTGATACCATCAACCTGGTATCCAGACTCGATTTCCGGCCACTCGTGAGCGGCGGGTTCGGCTCCGATTCCAAGATCACCGGGATAGCCGCCTCCGCTACCGATCTATACGTGCTCGATAGCAAACACGAAATCATCCGACATGCCTGGGGTGCACCTGAGCGAGGTTACGAGATCGATACAACTTTTGAATGCCTGGGTACTGCAACTGTCTCGCAGGAACTGGCGGCCCCCATTGACTTCGTTCTGCAGCCCGCGCCCGGCGCCCTTGGCATGGAAGGCGTGGTGACGATAGATGAGGACGGAACGTTGCTCTACTGCGCCCCCGACCGTCAGCCCGCTGTCGCCCAGCTCACCCCGCCAGACATCGGCTGGGGCCGGATACAGGCGATAGACGTTTATGGGGACAGCCTATATGTTCTCGACCCGGTGATGAACGCAGTGTGGATCTATGAAGCCGCAGGTGGTTTCTTCAGCGGCGTTCCTGAAATGTTCTTCGTTGAAGAGGTGCGCGAGCTTAAAGGGGCTATAGACCTGGCCATGGCACATGACGAACTGATTATCCTCTATGCAGATGGCCGGCTGGACCGTTGTCGCCGCACCGTTACTGGAGCAGTGGATGAGGGCGGCAGGATACGTGTCGAATGTGATCCACAGCCCTACTTCCAAGATAATCGGCCGGGGAGGGATCCTACTGCGCAGATTCCAGGTGCGGTTCCCGTTGAGATGGACTATTCCCCTCCGCCAGAACCTTCCCTATACTTCCTCGACCTGCTCAGCAACAGCGTATTCCATTACAGCTTGCGTCTTGTTTATCAAGGACAATTCATGCCCAAGGAGCCTTTTGAAGGGGAGATCACCGCCATGACCCTCGGACCTCCTAACGATCTATATCTAGCAGTTGGATCACAGGTATATCAAACACGGCTTCATTAAGATCGACTTCTTTGACAAGCCCATCGCCAGAGACTAAAATCAAAACCACGGAAACGTATAGGAGGCGGGTTAGTGAGTCGTTGGCCTGGTAAGTACGTCATCGGTCTGACCGGAAATATCGCAACAGGCAAGAGTGTCGTACGCAAGATGCTCGAGCACCTTGGCGGCTACGGTATCGACGCCGACGCTCTCGCACATCGCGCCATAGCAAAAGGCGCTCCCGGTTACCCGCTTGTCCTTCGAGCTTTCGGGGAATGGGCTCTCGACGAAGAGGGACAGATCGACCGCCAGAAATTAGCGAAGATTGCCTTCTCTGATCCGATGGCCCTGGAACGGTTGGAAGTGAT
>JAUWDI010000149.1 GCA_030608865.1 Anaerolineales bacterium
ATAAAATTTCTCGGGGTCGGCCCCGGGAGGACGAAGAGCGAGGGAATGGTCGAGCACAGGATCAGCGGTGCGGATCAAGGCCATTCCGCCGAGCGCGGCGCCGAGTGTGACCAGGACCTGCCGCCGCCCGGGATCGTATGACCTCATCGGGTCGACGCTCAAGGCGGGAGCGAAAGTCGTCGCCCCCAACGGGCAATCATCCAAACATTCCAGGCACATCGTGCACTCACCAGGATCGCTGGCATAGTCCTCGGCGGGGTTAATCGTCCCCATCGGGCAGGCGTCGGTGCACAGCGTGCAGCCCACACAGCCGGGTTCAATCCGCCGGCGCAGCAGGGCGACCTTGCTCATCAGACCGAGCAACGCGCCAAGTGGGCATAAATAACGACACCAGAAGCGTTCAGCGAAGAGGTTGAGCAATACAACCCCAATCAATAAGCCGGTGAAGAGTGCACCGGTTCGAGTCGCAACTGGAGATGGAGGCAGAATGAGCGGCCGAAGAAAAGCGTCGATCTCAAGGACGGGTGCTCGCAACGCTGGCAGCTGGTAAAGGGCAGTCTCTGCGGCGGTGACGAGCTTATCCAGCGCTGGCCACACACCAACGGCGAGACCGCGGGTGAGGATGGTGAGCGGATCAAAAATGAGAAACGTCAACCCGCCCAGGAGCGCGGCGAACAGCGTCAGCAGCAGCAGAGCATACTTGACACCGCGCCAACGATCGCTTGGAGCCCATCTCCCCTTCGTCCATCGATGCAGCGGGAGCCAATCGAGGATCGTCCCCAGCGGACACAGCCAGCCGCACCAGGATCTACCGGTCAGGAATGTCAGCGCAACGGTGATCAGCGCCACAGCGGTACCAGCGACGAGGGCTTTCGTGGCGAGCAAGTTTACCAGCACGAGGAGTGGGTCAAGGCGCAGGAAGAGGTTCGTCGTCAAGCCGGGAGTATCGCCCCGGGCTAAAACGAACAACACCAGGAAGGCGAGTAGGGCAAGCGCTTGAACGAGCTTGCGCAGTGAAGTCCAGGGGCGAGAGAAGACCCTGCGCCTCTTGTTTGACTCAGGCGCCAACAGCGATCTCCTCGATTTTCATCGTCTCGAGGTCCGCTCGCCCGAGACCCATGTTCAAGCCGGAGACGATATAACTCAGATCCGTCGGTTGGAGCCCGAACAAGGTCGCAGCATAGCTATCCGCGGCGACGATATCCGGACTGGCGATGACGGTGTCTAATTTTTGGACGTCGCTCAGACGTCCACCTGTCGGTCCACTGCGCTGAAGGATTCTCACCGCGTCGACGATCGTGAGGGTAGGGCGAACTCGGCTCGCCAGGTCCGCCAGCCGCTGTCCGAGGTTGCCGTGCATGTAGGGGCGGTCGCGGATGACGCCCATCAGGTTCTTCATCCCAAGCGTCAGGCGGGCCAGGCTGTGGTGCTTGGCGATGGGCACGTTGATGACGACATCGGCTAGGAGCACATCTTCATAGATCTGGCATTTCTTCAGATCGAGGGCATTAGGGATTTCGGTTTCAACAAATTTCAAGAAGCGGATGGGTTCCATCTCCCCGCCTGCGGCGATGACCTGCTCCTGGATACCGCTGTTCCAATAGGCGGATTCGGAATCGCCACCGAAGGGGAAATCCATCACCCGCACGCGGCCGGCGCCAGCTTCAAGGCACAGGCGGACGATCTCTCCGACGACCCACGGGTTCGTTGTCGCTGCATATTCGTACGTTCGGTAGTCGATGCAGGCGTTGGGCTTGACGATCACGTCGTCGCCTGTGCTTACGAAACGCTGCATGCCACCCAGGGCGGCGACAGCGTGATGGACGAGCGCCGCGGGTTCACCGCCGCGAGCGACAGCCATGTGCGGGTGGCCGTTCGGCGTTGTAGATGGCTCAGCGGCGGTCTGCTCGGTCTGAGTTGGAGTGTCTGTAGGGTCTACCTCGGTGGGTTGGATGGGCTTCGCTATAGGCAGCGCAGTGGTCTGCAGGGAGTGGGGTTCTTGCTTTCCGCAGGATGCCAGTAACGATCCGCCAATGACAGCGCTCATTTGTATGGCCATCCATTGCAGGAATGCTCGCCTCGTTTTATTTTCCATCTCGCTGCTCTCCTCTATTTATACGTTAACAGCCCATATTAGAAGCTAGACTTTATTGCAGGTCGAGGGTGATGTCAAATTTGCCGGGTTTTCCCCTCGGTTCGAAGAACGAGATGCTTCGCTTCGCTCAGCATGACGATAAGGGGGCAGACTCTTGTGCAGGGAAGGCATCCTCAAGCAACATCATAGGGATTTCTCGGTTGCCGCTGCGCGGCTCGCTCGAAATGACATTTGGTGGAGAAGACCCATGTCTAAAGCATGTCATTTCGAACCCCTGGAAGGGGTGCCTGTACTGAGCTTGTCGAAGTGAGAAATCCCTGAGTTAATGCAGTAAAAAGTTTGACCCTGTGGCGAATCGGATGATATTCATGCCATAGATATCGTCCTCAAGAGAAATATCCCAGGGATTTCTCGGTCGCCGCTTTACGGCTCGTTCGAAACAACAGGTTCCCGCCCTCTTTCGTTCCTTGGTCAGTTCAAAACTCACTCAACCAACTCTCGGATCGCTTGCTCCATTGCGCCGGTGTTCAACCAGAGCTGGACGACTTCAACGATCCCGTCCTGGCGGATGAGGAAGGCGCTGTTCGGCGCGGGGCCATAGGTACACCAAATCACGTCGACGGAAGATCCAGGCGAAAGCTCGTCAACCAGTAAAAGCTGGTCACCCTCGAGGAGCGCATATATTCCACGCGCAACTTCTACCCGTTCATCGTAAGTTGTGGGTTGCAAAACGGTGCTGTGGCGACTCTCGCTCACCCTCCCACCGTAAGGGCTCACATCCGGACCCATAGGATGTGGCTCGATCACGTTGATGTGAACAAAATGGACAACATCAGCGAAGGTCGAATCATCATCGAAAGGCTGGGCAGCGAGCGAGCTAAGAGAAGGCACGCTTCTCCGATACGGCGGTCAGGTATAGCCGCCGAGGATTAGCAAAACAGGCTTAGTTTCAAGTAAGTCGGATAGACGGTGTGTCTCGCCCCGTACATCCTTCAAGGAAAAATCGATCGCTGAATCGCCTTTCATAATGCCATTCTCGAGCCGGATGCTATTGGATGGAGAAGGGTTCTCATCTAACCAGGGTAAGCAGTACGATTGCAGTTCGGATGATGGGAGCAGCTGACTTTGGGGCATCGTTGCTGCAGGTTCGGGGGGAATAGGGGTAGATTGTTCTTCAACGTCTGTAGTTGGAGTCGCTTCCATCGGCGCTGCGAATCTCCCATCCAGCGTTTTGGACGGTTCGAAGGTTTTGGATGGTGCAGGTGCGCAGGCCGATATGAGCAGTACGAGTGCAATCAGTGGGCGCCGCTTTGCCATAAAGTTTCCTCCTCGATCCCGTCGTTTACTTCTTTCTCTTTGTGAAGTGAATGGTATGCGTTTCCCGCGAGGGGCTGTGGTGATACACGAACGTTTGTGAGGTCGGACTGGTTTCATACGAGCCGTCTGAGACCTCAACGGTGTAACCCTCGGGGTATTGATAATTGGGTACGAAAATCTCCGTTGGCGCCTCGACCCCGGGATCATG
>JAUWDI010000050.1 GCA_030608865.1 Anaerolineales bacterium
CGGCGGGCTGTTCGTCCTCTCAGACAGCATGTTAGGGTGGAGCCGCTACGTCAAGCCGATTCCGAACGGACGACTCATAACGATTATCACCTACCACCTCTCCCAACTCTTCTTGGCAACGTCGTTCCTTCTATTCCTGGATTTGATCGTGCTTTGAGGCTCGCCAAGCTTGACTGCGGGTTATCCTCAGCTAAATCAATCTTGGCGCGGGTCTCATCCCACAACACTGTTCGACTTCGCCTATCATTGTGGGTATTAGTTTGTAGTTAATGATTAGATTTGGGGGGGAAGCTATGCTTCCAGAATCCTATGGGGGATGGTTTGAGGCCCTTGATTCGTGCTGCGCTCCAATGGGTCCGCCGAAACGGCGCCCAAGATCGTCTCTACTCACACTTGGGTGAAATGCTCGGCTTCAATTTCGCGCCAGTCGACTCCCTGGGGCAAACGCAAGTATGCTCCCAGAAGTGGGTGAACCTCGCGGATCATCTCCGCCATCCGCAGCGCGACACGCCGGATGGAAAAATGTGCGCTCTTGTCTGCTCGCAACTCACAGAAATGATAGGCCTCGCGCAGATTCATCGTCATCAAAACTCTGCGATTGAAGCCGTTCGGCACCAGGTAGGCAGCGACATGTGGATTCCAGGCTTCAAGTTGATTGAATGCCTCAGCAGCCTGCTCCATCGCCTTCCTGTAAGGTGCTTCGAAGCCCGCATCCACGATTAGGCGCGGAACAGCGTAACCCAGATCAGATCTTAACCGTTGGGGGGTTTGAGTCATCATTCGGTGGCGTTTTAGCTCGAAGTAAGCCCCTTGATCGAGCGTTGCGTCGAATGTGTAATAGGCGTGTTCCAGCTCTCGCACCGGAGCATCGAAGCGATCGAGTCCTCCCAGAAGCGCCTCGGCCAATTCCTTGAGTTGATTTCCACCCATCTCTTGCACAGTCTTCATAACCGTTGCGAAACTCGCGCCGCCTGGCGCAAAAAGCGCAGCCGCAAGGATACGCAGCTCGGCTTCAGGATCGTGATCGACCAACTCGAGCATCCCTGCCATCGGTTCAACGGGAAAAGTAGCTGCTCGTGCTGAAAATTCAGCAGCAACATCTTCGAGATATGGAACCCGGTCGGCGTATTTCACCAGGGTCGGTATCTCCACTTGAGCAACTTCTTTTACTCGCTCACCGATTTCCTGAACCTCGCGCAGGGGATGAGATAGCATTTTACGAATTGCATGCTCAAGCACGCGAGCGTTGGCAGTCATACCCACATTGGCCAGGGAGGCTGCTGGCAGAAGAAAACGGCACGCATCAATATAGCGGGAACGAATTCGACCATCCCAGCGCTCATCACTCTCGCCATCCTCGCGTGGATGCGCACGGGCGACAACATCTTTGACAGGCGCGATGGATTGCATGTAGGTGTCGAACAACAAGTCGCAGGTTTGACGATAGATCTTCTCTGTGGATCCATCCTGCACTTCAGGGGGGACGAAGTATCCCTGACGGTCCCATTTCTGATACCGGGTCGATTTCTCGGTGTAGGAAGCCAGACGGTTTGACTCAATACACTCGATCGCCAAACGGGATACGTTCTCGAGGGCCAGATGCAAGACGGCATGTTCAGCAACCGAGGCGTGTCCGTACCCGACGACCCATCGCTCATGAAACTCTGCGGATTTCTCATCCGTCAGTTCGGCTGCGATTTCACGAAATGAAAGCGGTGACCTGGATGTTTTAGCAAAGGCCACCGCGATTGTCTCCGGATTGAGCTCCTCTGGTCGCAGCAGGTAGATCTCCCGCTTGAAATCCTCAGGCATCCTGTCCCTCCGCGTCTTGATTCAGAATCACACGCGCACGTTGAATGTCTCGCCCAATGCGAGAAAGAAGCAGTTCCGTATTCGAGAAACGGCGTTCTTCACGAAGGCGAGCGATAAATTCAAGGCGCAATTCCTTTCCGTAGAGATCCTCGTTGAAATCCAGCAAATGAGCTTCAATAATCGCCTGTTCGAGTTTGTCTTCGAAGGTCGGTCTAACACCGATGTTCGTCACCGCCTTATAGCGCTGTCCGTCGAAGCTCGCCCAACAAGCGTACACGCCCGAGCGCGGGTATGCCCTTTCTTCCCAGATTTCCAGATTCGCTGTGGGGATCCCCAGCGCTCGCCCGCGGCCTGAACCCGGAACCACCTTCCCTGGAACTACGAATGACCGGCCGAGGTATTTGGCGGTACGAGCTACAGCTCCGGAGCGCAGTGCTTCACGCACCCGCGTCGAGCTAACAACCTCGCCGCCAAGAAGGGCTGGGGGGATAACATTAAGCGTAAATCCGCGCTCTAAACCAGCGGCGGCGAGGTAGTGGCGATTCCCCTCACGCTTATACCCCAGTGCAAAATCTTCACCAATCCACAGACTTTTTAAGCCCAAACGGGCCTTTAATCGGTCGAGGAAGATCCCGGCTGGGATCTCGGCCATACTTCGGTCGAATTGCTGCGTGATGACACAGTCCACGCCCAATTCGCCCAGTAACTCAGCTTTCTCCTCAGGTGTGTTGATATAAAACGCGGGCGTTCTGCCGCGTAGAAATACCGAGGGGTGAGGGAAAAAAGTAAGAACGACTGCCGGACGATTCTCCCGATGTGCGTGTTCGACGAGCGCCTTGATCAGCGCCTGATGTCCACGATGAACCCCATCGAAAGATCCAATCGTAAGATCGCTTTGTTCCAATTGAACGGTGAAAAAATCTCGCAGATGCTGCATAGGTGACTTCAGCGGTTGAAGACCTTCTTTGGATGCCATTTTGCGCCGTCCTCGACGGCCTCAAGGATGGCGACTAGATCACCATCAGGCCCAATTGCAACCGCCATTCCAGAGGCGGATGCGTCTGTAGGAATGAGTCGGCCGAATGTCACATCTTCATAATTTTTGCCCTCAACACTGATTCTTGGAAAATCAGGAAGGGCGTCAACGGCGGGCCGCAGATATTCGTCCCACGTACCGTCGACAAATCCCAGCTCTAACATTCTGAGCGACACGCATTCTTCAATTGTAAAATGACCCGATTTCGTCCTCCGCAGGTTTGCCAAATGTGCGCCAGTCCCCAATAGCTCTCCCATATCATGAGCGAGCGAACGGATGTACGTTCCAGCCGAACACTCGATTTCTAAAACCAAATCTGGCGGGTGGTA
Source organism: Anaerolineales bacterium (assembly GCA_030608865.1). The sequence continues at coordinate 3,178 of JAUWDI010000050.1, forward strand.
CTCTACGAGAGCCATTTTATAGATTGTTACATCTCTTGAATCAAGATCGAATTCCTTCCCCTCGCGCGCCAACTCATAAGCTTTTTTTCCTTTGATCTTGATCGCGCTGTACGGTGGCGGTATTTGCTCGATCTTGCCGGAAAATTCGGGGATAACGGCCTGGATATCTTCTTCGGTTGGAACCGCTCCAGTGATGCGAATAGCTTCCCCCTCTGCATCGTAGGTCTTTGTGCTCTCGCCGAAGCGGATCACAGCTTCATAACGTTTTGAAGCCGTGCTGAGATATTCACTTAACCGTGTCGCCGATCCCAAGCAGAGGACGAGAACACCTGACGCTCGAGGGTCGAGCGTTCCTGCATGCCCCACCTTGCGCACCCCTGTCTCCTTGCGAACAATGCTGACGACCTTATGTGAGGTCGGGCCAGTAGGTTTATCGACGAGGATGATCCCAAAGCGATTCATGCAGATTCCTCCGGAGAAAGTGAGATGGTCCCCCGGGTTGCGATCAGGACACGCTCCTGAACCTCCTGCATATCTCCTTCTATTGTGGCACCGGCAGCTTGTTCATGACCGCCTCCTCCGAAGGAGAATGCGATCGCAGCCACATCCACCCCCGGTCTTGACCGCCAACTGACTTTCACCGTACCACCGGTTTGTTCTATGAAGATCATGACCACTTGAATCCCCTCGATCGTCGCAAGGAGATTCACCAAATCGGCATCATCGGAGCCGGGGTATCCCACTGCCTTTCGGTCTTCGATTGTGAGGCTCGTCCACAAGATACCATTCTCCCTTTCGAGACGGTTCAAACCCTTGCCCCAGTATTGAACGCTCACAAAACTGCGTTGATTGAGCGCTCGCGCGTAAATTTCCGCCATGGGAGCCCCCAGGCTGATAAGTTCTGATGCGATCTCCAGCGTTCTCGGTGTGACGCTGTCTGTGCGAAAGCCTATCGTATCTGTGATCAAACCTGTCATCAGATTGGTGGCGACATCCGTGTCGATTTCCAAACCAAGCTGCGGGATGACGTCGAAGAGGATTTCTGTTGTGGCGGGGGCTTTGTGGTTAACTATGTTGATTTCAGCATAATCTGTATTGGTTGGGTGATGGTCGATATTAATATCTGGCTGCCGCGGCAAGGTCTCCACGGGAAAACCTGTCCGTTGGAGATCCGCGGCGTCCACTAAGATCAATAAATCACCATTACTCGGGATTTTCGAAGTAACCTTATCTGCGCCCGGCAGGAAGCGAAAACGAGACGGTACTCCTTCCAAAAGAACCGGGGTGACATTTTTCCCGGCTCGTTCCAGGCTTAGTGTTAGAGCCAGTAGCGAGCCTATAGCATCCCCATCTGGCCGTTCGTGGGAGAGAATGATGACCTGCTGTGCGGCGTTAAGAGCCGCTTTGGCCTTCTCAATCGTCGTTTCCGCCACTCACGTCTCCTGCTTTATCACCGCGCTCCTCTTGCAGGCTGTCCAGAAGTTCTTCAATGCGTGCTCCACGTTCATGAGACGCATCCCAACGGAAGCGGAGTTGGGGGAAGCTTCGCAATTGTATACGTGCTGCCAGTTGGCTGCGCAAATATCCTTGCGCTGCTTCCAATCCCGCGAGGACCTCATCCATCCGCTCATCGTCTCCACTGGCGACAACATATATCTGTGCATAAGCCAGTTCCCGATCCACATCCACATTCGTGATCGTGATCATAGCCAGGCGTGGGTCGGCAACATTCCGCATGAGGATGTCGGCCAATTCCTCTTGTATACGTTCTGCAACCTTACGGGCGCGCGCCTTAGTCGCCATCGCTCAACCTCACGTAATGGGAACGGTCTCTTCAGTAAAGCATTCCAGAATATCGCCCTCTTTGAAGGACTCGAAACCCTTCAAGCCAATACCGCACTCGAAGCCGTTACGAATTTCCCGAACGTCGTCCTTCTCATGCCTGAGTGAGGAGATAGGACCATTGAAAAGCTCCTCATCCTCGCGCAACACCAACATACGCCCACTGCGTTGAATCTCCCCTTCTGTGACAATGCAGCCGGCGATATTACCTAGCTTGGGAATTCGGAAAACCGCACGAACTCGTGCTTTGCCAAGCACAACCCTGCGCGTCTCAGGTTCCAACATACCCTTGAGCGCCAGCTCTATATCTTCTGTAAGGCGATAGATAATATCGTACACGCGGATATCCACATCTTCCACATCGGCACAATTCTTAGCAACTTGATCTGCGGTCACGTTAAACCCGATGACGATACCTTGAGATGCCGCGGCGAGCATGACGTCGTTTTCACTGATGTTACCTGTGCCGGCATGGAGGATGTTCACTTTAATTTCGCCTGCGCTAAGTTTTTCGAGTGAATTGACGATCGGTTCAAGAGACCCCTGAACATCGGCTTTTACGACAAGCCGTAGTTCCTTCACCTCTCCTGCTTTATACGCCGCGAAGAGCTGCTCAAGGGACTGCGCTTTCGAAGTCCCGCGGGCGCGCTCTCGCTGCTCGTTCTTTCGCTCCTCAACAATGATACGCGCCTCGCGCTCACTCTCAACGACAGTGAAGAGTTCTCCAGCGAGAGGCACATCAGAGAGCCCCATTACGGATACAGGTTGCGATGGCCTGGCGACCTTAATCGGCTCGCCCTGGAAATCAAACATCGCCCTGATTTTCCCGCAGGATGTGCCCACCAAGATGGCATCTCCAATGCGCAGGGTTCCATTTTGAACCAGGAACGTTGCTACGACGCCCTTGGCTTTATCCAACTCGGCTTCAATCACCATTCCGATGACTTTGCCTGAGGGGTTGGCTTTAATTTCCGTGGAGTCAGCGACAAGATTGATCGCTTCAAGCAGGTCTTCCAGCCCATCCTTTTCCTTTGCCGAAACGGGGACAACCATTGTTTCGCCTTCCCAGTCATCCGGAATAAGCCCGATGTCTGATAACTCCTGTTTGACTTTATCCGGGTTGGAGTTGGGGCGGTCGATTTTATTAAGAGCGACGATGATCGGCACACGAGCAGCTTGAATATGCGCCAACGCTTCACGCGTCTGAGGCATTACGCCATCATCCGCGGCGACAACCAGCACAGCGATGTCAGCTCCCTTAGCCCCCCGCGCGCGCATAGCCGTGAAAGCGGCATGTCCGGGTGTGTCCAGGAAGGTGATTGACCGCTCATTGTGTTCAACTTGATAGGCAGAGATGCGCTGGGTGATGCCGCCCGCCTCCCCCTCGGCAACATTCGTCAAGCGAATGGCATCCAGCAGTGTAGTCTTACCGTGGTCAACATGTCCCAGTACCGTCACAACCGGCGGACGGTCCTTTAACGTTTTGGGATCTTCATCACCGATCAACTGCCGCCAGCGCGGCAGCTCGCCCGCTTCTTCAAGTTCATCCTCTGCAGCGGCAAGATGTTCCGCTTCAAAACCGAACTCAGCGATCACGATCGCCGCGGTATCGAAATCGATTTGCTGGTTGATGTTCGCCATCACACCATTCGCCATCAACTGCTTGATGAC
>JAUWDI010000006.1 GCA_030608865.1 Anaerolineales bacterium
GCCGATGCCGGATCAGGTCCGAACATGAGACCGCTCTCTGCTGAGATCCGGTTGAGCGCAGCTAAGACGACCCCAGGGCCAACTTCAACCGCAGATTCCTCGGGAGAAAGTGAGTGAATTTGATTCAAATATTTAGAACAACCGAGAATTATTCCGTGCCCGAGCGCCTGCCCGGCCATGCTAGTCCCGGCCCCCCTGGCGATTACGGATATGCCATACTCATTGGCGATCTCAACGACCGCGCAAATCTCATCTTCATCCCTCGGCAGCACAACGCCAAGAGGTTCGATTTGGAAGTTCGACGCATCCGTGCTGTAAAGAACCCGCGTAAACGGATCAAATTGCACCTCGCCTTCAAGGCGCATTTGTAGATCCCTTTGCAATTCGGTAAGTGTTTTCTCGGACAATTTTTCCATGCGGAGGTTTATGTTACGATTTCATGGAATTGCATGATGTCTAAGGATGTAATTAATCGAACCCCTCATAGGGATCCTATCCAGATACTTCGGAACTATCCCCTAGAAGATAGGGACGGAACTCCCTCTCAAGACGTTGTGGAAGTTTGCCACTAATTACAACCTGATCGCGATCGTATGCAACACTTGCGACTTCTCCGTGATCATGGAATATGCTGATTAAGTGGCCTTCCTTATACGGCAACTCTACAGTTACATCCAACGAGTCTTCAAACATTACTCGCTCAATAACCGCCAACAAAGTGTCCACTCCATCTCCCCTACGCGCTGAAATTGGGACTGCGCGCTCGAAGGAATCGACCTGGTCGAAAATGTATTCCTGATCAGGGACCCGATCAATCTTATTCAAAGCAGTAACCATCGGAATACCAGAAACTTGTATCTCCTCGAGCGTCGCCTGGACAGCCTCTGCTTGAGAAGCAGCGTTCGCATGAGAAATATCGACGACATGGAGGAGTAAATCTGCTTCATGGATCTCCTCCAGGGTTGCTCTGAATGCAGCGATAAGCCCTGTGGGCAGTTTCTGAATGAAACCAACCGTATCTGTAAAGAGGAACGGATGCCCCTTCGAAGTAGTCACACGGCGGGTTGTAGGATCTAACGTCGCGAATAGCTCGTTGGCCACATAAACTTCAGCATCTGACAAGTAATTTAGAAGCGTTGATTTACCTGCATTTGTGTAGCCAACTAGCGCTACTGTGGGAATCGCAGACCGTTTCCTGCGCTCCCGATGGCGACTACGATGTGCGCGGACTTTCTCTAATTCTTTCTTCAAATTGGCGATCCGTCGCCGGATTTGGCGGCGGTCAACTTCAAGCTGGGTTTCGCCCGGTCCCCGAAGCCCGACACCGCCAACAGACCCAGAACGTCCTCCACCTCCACCTGCCTGCCTGGCAAGATGTGTCCAAGCCCGAGTAAGCCTTGGCAATTGGTACTCATATTGTGCCAACTCTACTTGCAGAGCGCCCTCACGTGTTTGCGCATGCTGAGCGAAGATATCAAGGATTAACGCGGTGCGATCGACGATTTGAACAGATTCCCCGAATTCCTTCTCTAGCTCTCGCTGATGCCTGGGGTTGAGTTCATCATCGAATAGCACGACATCTGCGACGAGATCCTCCACTAGAGCTTTAATTTCTCTGATTTTCCCTGACCCCATATAGGTTTTCGAATTGGGATGCTCAAGAGTTTGCTGTGCCTGCCCCACAACGCCCAAACCAGCTGTTTCAGCAAGGAGTGCGAGTTCTTGAAGCGAATCATCAATCGTAAGCAAACCAGGTTGGTTTTTGATATTAAGACCGACCAAGAAAGCTCGTTCTTGCGGGTTTGTCGTAGGTGCAGCGACCTTACTCATCTTCCGCGCTCCGCACGTGACCAAGCAAGCGCGCCGCCAAATCGTCCGGTGGTGACTCTCGGAAGGGAAACATCAAGTGGAAGGTGCTTCCTGGGCAAAGTTCTTCATCATAACCCTGTGATTCGACCCATATTGCTCCCCCATGCGCTTCGATAATCCCTTTTGCCAGGTGCAACCCAAGACCAGGACCAGGCACCACGCCATCATTTCTGGCATACTTTAGCCGTTGCCCTGCACCGAATTTCTCGAAAATCAACGCTTGCGCACTCGGGTCGATGCCAACGCCGGTGTCAGCGATCGTAATCTCGATAAAGCCGGGAAGCATTCTTCCATCCACGACGATCGAACCACCCTCGGGTGTGAATTTTACTGAATTGTCAAGCACATTGATGATGGCTTGTAGAAGCCTTTCGGAGTCAACGAATACTGTTTCTTCTGCCGCCGGGAAAATATTTATCTCCAAGTTTTGGGATCGCTCGGCAACTTTGGCTTCCATCATTGTCTTTGTTTTCTCGAGCAGATCCTTTATCTGCAGTGGTTGATAGTGCAACAGCAGCATATTCGTGTCAATCATGGAGATATCAACCAATTCATCAATCGTGTGTCTCAATTTCTGAATCCCTGACTCCACACCAGCTACAAGAGGGCCACTTTCTAAGTCGCTGCTCAATATCATTTCTTTGAGCATTTCTGTATAACCCTCAATAAGTGTCAGCGGTGTTCTCAATTCTTGTGCTGCTACTGTCACGAAATTCAAACGGGTTTCGTCGAGCAGTTCAGAAGCTTCTTTAATCTTGTCTCGGCTCGTTGTAAGCTTCTCAATAATCGCCGCGAATTCCCGATATGCAGCATATTCAATAATCTGACAGAATTGAACCTCAAGGTCGTTTTGATATCTAAGCGCCCTCTCAGGGTCCGAATTTTTTTGGATGACGGCAAACGCTGCTACCCGAAGGACATGCAACACGGAGACGATGCCTCGCTCTTGGTACCCTCTCAACGCTTCTCCAACCGAGTCAAACGCTATGGGGGCAACAATCAATTCGTCGATACGTTTTTCCAGAACGTTCAATTCAGCGGTGAGCTTGGCTTCAAGGAGAGCATCGAGAAAGTTTTCCAACTCATCAAGTGAAAGCGTCGAATCCTCGCTGTTAATAGCTAGCATCCTAACGGATTCGTCCACCCAATCCTGTCGATGCTTAAGGAAGAAATCAACTGTATCAATCATATGCTGTTCATCATCCGTAAATATGCGCTCCGCCGATCAATTAATGCATTAAGTCTACTCAGATTTTTAACCTTGGGTACATTTAATAGGCGCTTAGCGTTCGTTCTCTAACCAGTGCTCTAAAGTTCGACCAACCTGTTCCAGGCTATCTGCGGATACCTTATCCATTGTGTCATTGACCGTGTGCCAGTGAGGGTAGTCAAAATCAATAATATCAATTGCGGGAACACCAATCCGTAGAAACGGAGAATGATCATCGATCATTGAATACTTCGGAGTATTAATAAATGCTGGGTATCCTAACTGATTAGCCAACTCCCAGATTTCTTGCACAAGGTCGGGGTCAGAGTTTTTCTCGATAAAGAGCTGCAGATCCCGGTCCCCGACCATGTCGACAATCACTGCCGCTTCTAAATTCTGTGCGAGATTATCAGCGAAGAAAGACGATCCGACAATCCAGTCCCATCCATCAATATTCCCGCTGTCTTCTGCATCAAAAAACACCAGCCATACCGGCTGTCTTAAACGATTCCAATCCAACGTATGGGCAAGTTCTATCAGAACCGCGACTCCCGATGCACCGTCGTTGGCGCCTGGCACCGGCGCCTCGGGATTAATTGGGTCCCGATCTGCGTATGGCCGGGTATCGTAATGTGCCCCTATTAGTATAGGCTTAATTTCGTTATCGCCTTCCGATTTAGCAATAATATTCATTAGCGGTGTTCCGTGATAACTGAAGTGCTGGATTTCAGTCTCCCAGCCGATTGCTTCCAGTTGTTCGACGATCCATACGGCTGTTTTCCGGCTCGCTTCACTTCCGGGTATGCGCGGACCAAATGCCATCTGCTCTTCTACAAAAAGAAGCGCGCTCTGCCCGTCGAATTGGACGTCTTGACTGGGCGTAGAGCACGAAAATTGCGCAAACAGCAGTATTACACACAAACTTCGCATAGCCTTTGTAATTATCAATGAATTAGATAAAGAATGGTTGCTTACCTCCATATGGCTATGCGCATTATCTCTGTGTGTTTTCAATAAATTCAGCCAATACCACCGCTGATCTTTCAGCATAGGCGCTCGCGCGCTCACGGCGATTCCGCTTCCGCCCATCTTCCAGCGGTGGCATTAAACCGAAGTTCGCTTTCATCGGTTGAAACAATTTCGTATCCGCATGCGCAATATAATGAGCCAAGGAACCGAGCATGGTCTCCCGCGGCATGACTAAAAGATCCTCACCTTTTATTCGTCGAGAGAGATTTATTCCTGCCAATAAACCCGTTGCGATATTCCCCAAGTATCCTTCCACCCCAGTGAGCTGACCAGCGAAGAAGAGATCGCTCCTCTCTAAATGCTGCATATCCGCCTTCAACTGGGTCGGGGCGTTCAAGAACGTATTCCTGTGCATTTGGCCATAACGTTGAAAACGCGCCTTTTCCAAACCGGGGATCATCCGAAAGACAGTGCGCTGGTCGTCGTAGGTCAAATTCGTTTGGAAACCCACCATATTGTAGAGACTTCCCGCCAGGTTATCCTGTCGAAGTTGAAGGACGGCATGTGGCCGCTTCCCACTCCTGGGATCTCTCAGCCCGACAGGACGCATAGGTCCAAAGGCTAAACTATCCCTGCCTCGCTCGGCGATAATTTCGACCGGCAAACATCCCTCAAAGTAATGATGCGCGCCAGCACGCACTCCCCCTTCGATTTCTTTTTCAAAACTCCTGAGCAGGATCCTTTCCGCCTGGAGCAAGCTATCAATGAATGCTTCATATTCCTCTTTGTTTAGCGGACAGTTGATGTAGTCCCCCTCCTCCCGATCTCCTCGCTCATAACGTGAAGCACGGAAAGCGATGGACATATCGATACTCTCCGCGTCGACGATTGGCGCGAGCGCATCGAAGAAAAAGAGGTGGTCCTGACCAGACAAACCGCCAATCGCCTGTGTCAGTGAATCTGAAGTCAAAGGTCCAGAGGCGATAATCACAAATCCGTCAGGGATGCTCTTCGCTTCGTTGCGTATGATCTGGATCAGCGGATGTTTTTCAATTTGCTCCGTCACATCTCGTGCAAAATGCTCTCGATCAACGGCTAAGGCACCCCCTGCAGGAACTGCGTTCCGCTCTGCGCAGATCAATAATATGGAACCTAAAGCCCTCAATTCTGACATAAGGACTCCAGAGGCTCGATCTGGCAGCTTAGAACCAAGCGAATTAGAGCATACTAACTCTGCAAGGTATCCCGTTTGGTGCGCTCCTGTCGAAATGTCAGGCCGCATCTCAAAGAGATTAACGCTGATACCACGCTTCGCCAGCTGCCACGCCGCTTCGCTGCCCGCTAATCCTCCCCCCACTACAACTGCATCTGCATTCACCCTGCGATTCTATCACGCCAACGTTGGCATAGTTCTTGCAACATTATTGCCAGCATTGTCCAGTCGATGTATACTCACCTGCGAGGCGCAATATGTTTCGTCAAACCCAAGACCATTCACTCAGGCCACTTACGACCGCTCACCTTGCTCAGACAATGAGCCTCCTGGTTTTGTCCAATCAGGAGCTGCACGATCGAGTTATCACCGAACTTTCATCGAATCCTGCTTTGGAGCTTCTTGACGAGCGCATCTGCCCTGGCTGCCATAAGCCCCTGAGCAGCGCCGGGCCCTGCCCCGTATGCAGTCGCCAGGTTGAAGGCGAAGAACCGATTGTGTTTCTCTCACCTCGCGATTCCTACCGGCCATCACGAAAAAGAACACTTGAAGATCAACCGCTGGATCAAGAACCCGCAGCGCCAGAGGATCTTTCCATACATGTTATGCGCCAACTAGCGGCTGATCTCAAGAAGGAAGACAGGCACGTCGCGGTTTATATCCTTGCCAGTCTAGACGAAGATGGCTTCCTAACCAGCCCCCCACCCTACATCGCGCAAGCCACACGTTCCAGCCTGCCGCAGGTTATGAGGGTCATCGACTTGATATATAAAGCCGACCCAGTCGGCCTGGCAACCGAGGGCCCCCGACAAACGCTTCTCGTTCAACTCGATCAATTGAGTCAAGAAGAAGAACCTCGCTGTGAACTGGCACGCCGGTTGCTGCGTGAATCATTTTCTGAACTCGGGCGCAGGGAGTACGACAAGATCGCTCACGACCTCGAAGTTAGCCCTGCTGCTGTGAAGGAAGCAGCCGCTTTCATTCACGACAACTTAAACCCCTACCCCGCTCGAGCATACTGGGGATCCGGACGGCAACCGCAATCTGGCGACTCAAATGTCTACCACACGCCAGACGTCATGATCTCGCGTAACCCATCTGTCATTGACGGCCCGCTGATGGTTGAAATCTTCTCGTCGATTTCCGGCTGGCTCCGGGTGAACCCTCTTTTCCGGCAAGCCATGCCGGAGGCTGATGAAGAGCAGAGCGAGGAGTGGTCTGAGCATCTGGAAAAGGCGAATCTCTTTGTAAAATGCATTCAGCAGCGCAATAACACGATGCAGCGCCTGATGGGTTTGCTCGTATCACAGCAAAGCGGTTTTATATTGGAAGGCGCTCGTTTCCTCAAACCAATGACGCGCGCCCAGATTGCAGGAGAGATCGGCGTACACGAATCCACAATCTCAAGAGCAGTTGCGAATAAATCAGTCGCTATGCCAAACGGCAGAATAATTCCTCTCGCCAAATTCTTCGACCGCAGCCTTTCTGTGCGTGATCGGATCAAAGAGATTGTCGAGAACGAATCCAAACCACTGACAGATGATGTAATCGCCTCGCTTTTACAAGAAGAAGGGATTAAGATAGCACGCAGGACTGTCGCGAAATACCGTGCGGTTGAAGGTATTCTGCCAGCTCGATTACGCGGGGCAAGAAAACTATCGCCGGCAGCCTAAGGTGTAATCTTTGGCAAAGGATACTTCACCCACCAATCCGATCTCACGCTTATTTAAGTCTGATCCCTACCGCGAGCTCTTTCTCTCCCTCGCTGATACTTTAGACAACTCCGTCCTGGTTTTATCCGGGACGGAATCGCGTCTACTCACATGCAATCATGAATTCCTGCTTCTCTCAGGCTACGCCCGAAAGGATCTCGATGATATAAGCCCCTCCACCCTTTTTCCAGGTGAAGAAGGCCACGTTATGCTCGAGCAGATCCTTGACACTTGGGAGAACCCGGATTGCAAACTCCACGATGTTCCACTGCAGACACGTACGGGGGAAATCGTCCTCATTGACCTCGAAGCGCACCCAATCGCCCCACCTAGAACAGCTGTCCTTCTCCAAATAAAGCCTGCGAGTGCTCGCTCGCAAATAGAACAACGCAAACTTGCCGAGGAGACGCTCCTTCGCAGCTTGGAGAACATCACAAACTTGATCCTGACGGGAGGCACCTCCGCCCTACCAACGGCTCTTGAGCTCTGCCAGGATCCGCTTTGCGCGTCCTACACCGCAATCTATAGGCTTTCGGCGACCTCCCCCAACTATTTCATCGAGGGCGTACTGCCCCCCGAATTCCCAGAATCGGTCCCTGCCGCCGAAATCGGCAATTTGCAGACGTTCACATCTTGGAGCCTGGGCCAACGCCCAGAGGGCGAACTACAGCGTGCAGCGAGAACCGCAGAGCTCACCCATCTGAAAACCGCACTGATTGGTGATGATTCTGCCTGGATCGGTATTTTCATCGCCGGCTGGAAAGAGGAGATCGCGTTAAGTCCCGACATCGATCCGCTGATCCGCATCATCGCTAACCTCCTCCACACTGCGATCTATCTGAGCCAGCTGCGATCCACCATCCTCGAGGGCGAAACGACGATGGAGGCGCTCGAGGCAGAGATCACGAGTCAATTCGAGGCTATCTCGGATACGCTGATAACAGTGGACTCTTCGCTCACGATAATTAGAGCAAATTCCGCGATCAACCGCCTGCTTGGTTACCACCCACACGAAGTTAAAGACCTTGCCATCCAGGATGTTCTTGTAGGTCCCGAGGATGTAACAACTACAATCCTCGACGCATTGGGACACAAGCGCATTGCAGAACGTTCAAGACTCATACTTCACCATCGCGATGGCACGCGTCTGCCGGTCCATTTACGGGTTATCCCTATGGCTGGAGCTGCAGACGATCAACTTCTCATCGTTCTAGGTGACCAATCCGAACAGCAGGCCATTGAAGATCAAACAGAAATCCTGGCGCAGAGAGCCCTGCTAGGAGAAGTCACAGCGATTTTCGCTCATGAAGTGAGAAATCCCATTAACAACATATCCACCGGTGTCCAGCTCGTCGCCTCGCGTCTTGGTGAAAGTCACCCACAATTCGCGGCGCTGGGCACCATTCGGTCGGAGTGTGTTCGCCTCGACCAGCTGATGAGCGACGTTCTCTTCTTCGCCCGCCCGCTCCAGCTTAAGATGGACCCCCTAGATCTCGCTGAGCTTCTTCAGAGAGTGATCACGAGATGGGCGCCGCGCTTTAATCAAACAGGCACTCGCTGCCACACTTCATTCGATCCTGATACGCCGCTCGCTTCAGCAGATCCGAGGACACTTGAACGCGTCATCGTAAACCTTATTAGTAATGCTCTTGAAGCCATGACTGAAGGCGGCACACTCTCCATTAATATCGCCCCAATAGGCCCTGCCCAACAAAGTATGATCGAGTTGAAGGTCGCGGATACCGGCCCAGGCATCCCCCCTGACAAGATCCACCGCATATTTGACCCCTTTTTCACCACGAAGAAGGACGGGACAGGCCTGGGGCTTGCGATTAGTCGACGCATAATAACTGCCCATAAAGGGACAATTCAGGTCGAGAGCTTTCCTGATGCAGGTACTGTGTTTACAATTCACCTTCCATCTGCAGACCTTAGCTCCAAGGAGTGATGAATGACCGCAACGGTATTGATCGTTGACGATGAAGAGACCGCCCGCAATTTCATCAGCGAAGCGTTGAGTGATGCTGGTTACGAAGCAATTGAAGCGGGGACCCTGAAGGAAGCAAACAAAGCGATCGATAAGGGTGTAGGAGATATCATCCTGCTCGACGTCATGCTCCCCGACGGATCCGGACTATCTTTGCTCGACCGCCTCGCCATGGAAAATCCACGACCACCGGTGATCTTGATCACTGCTTTTGGAGAAATCGATACAGCAGTCGATGCGATGAAGAAAGGCGCACTGGATTTCCTGCAAAAACCCCTCGATCTCGACCGCTTACTTCAAGCTATTGAGCGATCATCCGAAGTTGTCGGTCTGCGTCGGGAGCTTGATCTCCTGCGCCGAACTTCAATTCTTGAAACCGAGATGGTCATTGGCGATACTCAGATCATGAAACAGATCATGCACGAAGCCGAGCGTGCAGCCCAAGCCGCCGTCTCTGTACTGATCACGGGTGAAACCGGGACAGGCAAGGAAGTCCTTGCTCGATCGATTCACAGTTTCGGGCCACGTGCAGATACACCTTTTATTCCCATTAACTGCGCTGCGCTGCCGGATACGATGATCGAATCGGAGCTTTTTGGTCATGAGGCAGGAGCCTTCACCGGTGCGCAAAAAAAGAAACCGGGGTTGATCGAGATCGCTGACGGCGGCATCCTCTTCCTCGACGAAATATCCTCGACCAAGCAGGAAATGCAAGCCAAGCTGCTGCGCGTCCTGGATGAGCAAAAATTCAGACGAGTCGGCGGGGTAAAAGAAATTGCCGTTGACGTTCAGATCATCGCGGCTTCGAATCGAAACCTCCCGGCGATGATCGAGGAGGGCACCTTCAGGGAGGACCTCTACTACCGGCTAAAAGTGGTCGATCTTCACCTCCCGCCCCTTCGTGATCGCATTGTCGATCTTCCAGCGCTTACGGGTAACTTCATCCGTCAAATCAATCTTCGTGTCGGCGGTGTCGTTGAAGGAATCACGCCGCGTGCGCTGGACGCGTTGAAAGCTCACTCCTGGCCCGGCAACATCCGAGAACTCCGTCACGTGGTCGAGCGGGCAATCCTGTTTTGCGACGAGGAAAACATCGATCTCGCACACCTACCGCCTGACATCCGCGATCTCACTCCCTGATCTTTTTGGCACGCTACTTGCAACATTCGCCTTCAGACGCATTACCTGGAGGCGAAAATGATTCCCCTTACCTTTAGCGACGTTCAAATCCTCATAGCTGCATCCATCTTTATCTTGGGCTTCTTGTTGGTGCTCATCGGTGCCTTAGTTTTAGTCAGCCGAGGCTATTCCCGAGAAGTGCGGGCATTGGCAGCTCACACCGCCAGACTTGGCCAGAAAGGCCTTGCCCAAGACGTGACGGGGCTTGTAACCAGCGCATCTGAGCTCGTCGCTTCGCTCAATGGCCTTGTTCGTACCGCAAGCGGAATCGGCGTTTTGCTGATTTCAGTTGGATTGGGCTTGATGTACGCCGGCTATTGGGTCATTCAGCAAATCAGCTGGACAATCTAACCGACTGGATGGGTACTATGCTCAATGACACGGACATCTTGCAGTATTTAAACCAAGTCCTGAACGAAGAAGATCTTTCCAGTGCAATCCACAGAATCCTGTATGTGCCCGAGGCATGGCGCGAGATTCACAACAACGAATTCCTCACCCTTGCTCTGGAGAAGATCGATCGTGCTGGTTGGTCCCCCGCCACCCTGGCTTCTCTAGCTATCGGACAATCTTCGTTATCTAGCGCGCTGGACGCTCTCTCCTCCGAACAGGAGAGCCGCATCACAAATCTAATGGATTTGAATGTTGACGCTGAGAGCAAAAGTCTTGTTGACATCGCGCTGCTCTCTGTCACGCTGTTGAGAATTGCGGCTGATGAAGGATTGGATGGGCTAACGGAAGCGATATTAAAAAGCACAGATTTCTGGGCTCCGGCGCTTTGCTGCGCGTGGCCTTATCTCGAGTTTGGGCAAGAAATAATCGATGCCCTAATCCGGGAAGGAAGTCAAGCTGCGATAGGGTTGGTAACACAAATACTGCATTCGAATATGGATGTCCCCAGTGCCGTTGAGATTCTTTCAGATCTTGACCCTACCTTAATTCGTAAAGTACTAATCAATTTGAACACCATGCACGAGGATGAATTATTCCTGGCTCTTTCTGAATCGGTCAATGAAGAACTCAACCCGATTCCAGCGAATAATCAACAAGACCCAGGCGGTCTTTCAGAACAGGCGATTATTCTTGCCGCAGCGGGGAATGCCGCTGGCGCGCAAGAAATCGTCTCTCAAGCTTGGGATCGAACCACCTTGACCTCAGCGTTGGTCGCAGATCGATTGGCTGATATTGCCAGAATGGATGACGATCCGGTACTTGAAGTGGAGGCACGCAAGCAAGCGCTCCAATTGAAGCTCACGCCAAGACGGCGTGCTGAGCTGGCAAAGGCGTACGTTCAAATCGATCGCCCTCAAGACGCTCTTGACTTACTCCTGGAGCCGGCGACGGCGGAAGAATTTATCGCTGCTGGTCAAGCATATGAGCTTTCAAACGAATCGGCGTTAGCTGCAGACTACTTCATCCAGGCCTACCAACAGTCCTTAAGTGCCCCTGCACTGGATCCCACATGGATGGCCATGCTCTCCAGCGGCCTTGATGCGTCAGGCAAGTACCGCGAAGCTGTCCAGGTTCTTGAGATCCTATCTGTGCAAAAACCAGTCGATGCAGAACTACGACATAATCTAGCCACTTTGCTTGAGAAGGCTGGCGATCCTAATGCGGCAGCCGAGCAAGCATCATTTGCGCTCACGCTTATGCCGAAATCGCTCGAATTGCGCGAAACACTGGCTCGCAACTTACAGAAATCCGGTCACTCAGAACAGGCTATCCCACATTGGCAAACCATCACTTTGCAGGACAAACAAGCACTTGCGAAGTTGAGCGCCTGTGCCCTGGAGGCCGGCGATTACACCTTAGCGAAGGAAAGCGCAGAGGAGCTTCGCTTGGATAACCCCGAATCCGTGGAGGCCCAAGTCCTTTTGGGCAAAGCCCTTTCTGCTTTAGGAGAACATCAGGAAGCTGAAACTCACTTAAAGAAAGTGACGCAGCTGACCCCCAGTGATGCCGAAGCATGGATCGCACTTGCGGAATGCCAGATGGCGACAGGCGATGAAGATACTGCCAACGAGACATTGAACTCCGCCCTCCAAGCCTTGCCAGCTAGCGGAGCTGTTCATATCGCCAAAGCGCATTGGCTCCGGGAAAAATCCGTGCAGACTGAAGCACTCGAGCATATCCGCCAGGCCGTAGAACTTGACCCAGAGCGAGCGGATTGGCTTGTAGATTATGGGGATCTACTCCGGGAGCTTGGTCGCGCAGAAGAAGCGACACCGATTCTGCAGTCAGCTTTGGATAAGCAGCCGGAAAACTGGAAAGCTCGCCAAGCTTTAGCTCTCACCTTCGAAAGCCAGGGTGAAATGGCTTCAGCTGCAGCTCTTATTAAAAGCCTTCCCACGAATCTCGACTCCGAATCTCTTTGGAACGCTGGACGCATTCTCGTCCAGACCCCTTCCGCTCAAGAAGAAACCGCTTACGAAGTCGGTGTTGAAACCCTTGAAATGGCTCGCGAGGCCGGATTTGATGACAACGCCATAGATTACTGGATTGCACATGGTCTTCGTCGTCAGGATCTCAACGAGGAAGCTATCAATCATTACCAGTCATTTCTGGACAATTCAGAGGATCTCCCCAGCGAGGAACATCTGCAAGGCGTACTCGGTCTCGCGGATGCTGCAATTGCAATGGATGATGCAATGTTAGCCATTGCAACAATGGAGAAACATCGCGGTCAGTACCCGACCTCTCTTGAAATGCTCATACTTCTCGCGAAAGCACATATGTCTCTCAATGACTTCGGTGCTGCAAAAAACCTCGCTCGCCAGGCCTTTGAGCGCAACCCGATCGAGACAGATGCACTCTCAATTTTGTGCATCGCTGCGGAAGCGGATGGCTCGCTAGACGAAGCTATCTCTGCACGAAAACAACTCACCAAACTTCAGCCAGAACAATCAGAACCCTGGCTAGAACTCGCCCGGCTTGAATGGCTGTCAGGGAACAAGGACGCAAGCCGCAATCACCTGGCATGCAGTCTTTCTCTGGGCCGGAGAGATAAGCAAACCCTGCAAAAAGCCGCCACACTATGCGGCGAATTCAAATTCCCCCGTCTGCAATTACGGTTACTCCAGCGCGCTTCATCACTCGATGAAAATGACTCAAGCATTCATAAGGAATTGGCGCTTGCAGCTGAAAGCAATGGCAATTTTGAATTGGCGCAGCAGGCTTGGTTGCATATTGCCGATCTTCTTCCAAAAGACACTTACCCTCTTGACCGTGCCGCGGACGCACTCTGGAAACTGGATAAGAGAACCGCAGCTATTGGATTGTGGGAGCAAGCTACCCAGATCGACCCGGAAAACGCCCTGCACTTTACCGCGCTCGGACGAGCCTACATGCAAATTGGTGAGATACAGCGCAGTCTGAACTGCTTCGGTCATGCCCTGGCACTCCAACCGAACGATCCAGACTTCCTCGTTGAAGCTGGTTCAGCGATGACATGCTCAGGTTCGCCTGAGGAGGGCTTGGGGGCTCTGCAGAAGGCAGTTTCACTTGTACCGAACGATCCCATCCCCCTGATCGCTCTCGCAGAAACACTTCACCTGCTTGGACGCAATACAGATGCCCGCGCGGCGCTAGACCGGGCAGCAATACTTGCGCCCCTCTCCGC
>JAUWDI010000197.1 GCA_030608865.1 Anaerolineales bacterium
TTCGGCTCGGGTGAACTCTGCGGGGGAGGGATCTCCCGACTCTAACTGCAAATCCAGCGCCTGATGAAATCCTGCGCTCATCGCCTGCGCGGCCATCTCCCACGACAAAGGTTTACCCAACAGGTCCTCCACGGTCGCGGCCCGACTGCGGAGGGCATCCGCAGCTGAGGTGCGCCCCTCCTCGCTATCGAACTGCAGCACTTCACATATGCGCGTGATGTCGCCTTTCAGAGGCAGGGTCCCATGTTGGAGGATGCCGAACCGGCGCCGGACCTGCGCGCTGCCGATCAGCTTCCTTTGCCCGACCGTGATCTCATAGGCGCTAGGCGCCTGGAAGCAAACCGGATTACCCCGTTCCTCCTCTGTAAGTTGTTTTTCGGACTCTATCTCCACGGACATGCCCATGTGCTGCAATCCGGTGACGAGGCCTGCGCTCAGATGACGGTAGCTCTCAAGAACGCCGCCGGCGAGGAGGGGGTTGTCGATGGGTGCGATTACGGCATAGGTGAGTTCGTCTGTGTGAAGGATTGCCCGCCCCCCTGTGGAGCGGCGAACGAGATCCCATCGTTTCGTACGCAGCCGTTTCAGGTCAACATCACGAAAAGGTTGTGCAACGCCGAGTGAGACGCAAGGGGGGTCCCAGGCGTAAAAGCGCAGCGTTGGGAGCGATTCGCCTTGCCCCACGGCTTCGAGGATGGCTTCGTCAAGAGCCATGTTCCAGCCGCCGCTAGCCGGGGGAGATTGTATGAGCCGCCAGTGATGGGGGTGAATTTCATGCATGCTGCTGATTATAGCCTCATTGCCTCACCTGTCTGCATGGATGTGAATGGTGGGGAGGATCTGCATCCCTCCTGGGTGTATCTTACGGTCGATTGATGGCGGTATTCTACCTAACAAAGGTGCAAAATCCTTCGGAGCTGGGTCCGCATTAGAGTCAACAGTATTCTTATGTTAGACTCAGTCGGTTGGATATGCGTGGAGGTCAACCCGCAAGCCAGGGCATAATAAGTCTCTCGAGAAATGACATGGTTCTACTGCAACGATCTGATGTGAAGCAGCCAAACTGGCATCCTATCCTAAGATGGATGACGGTTTGTGTCGCGTTATGCCTGACCTTAATTAGCCTGTCGGCATGTCAATCGGGTTCTGAAGAATCAACCATTCCAACGGGAATGTCCGGTAACATCACGCCCACAACAGCGTTAAACCCGACGCAGATAGCGGAGCCTACGCCTGCGAGTACTGGCGAGATCATTATTTGGCTGGACTGGGCACCAGAGGAGATGGAGGCTCTCCAGGAGATTATCCAGTCGTTCTCGCGCGAGTACCCGACGGTCGATTTTTCAATCTCCTATTATCCGACGGACGAATTATTAAGCGCATTCGAAGAGGCAAGCCGCGCGGGTATGCCGCCGACGATTATCTTCGGGCCCTCACTCTGGGGTCCACGCCTCTACGATGGTGAGATGATCTTGGATCCATCTTCGATGGTTAACGCTGAACTTGAACGAAGGATCCATCCAACGGCGTGGACGCAGGTAACTTACGATAGCCACATGCTCGGACTCCCGCTTGAATTTCAGGGCATGGTCCTCTTCCGGAACAGGTCCAGAGCGGCGGAAGCGCCGCGAACGGTTGAACGTTGGATCGAAGTGGGGCTCGATCAACACGAGGTCGAGCAAACGGCTACCGTGCTGGATTTCGGATTTGCCTTTTCCGCGCCCCAGCTTTCAATTTGCGGTGGGTCGTTCATTGGACCACAAGGTGAAATCGCCCTGGAACTGCCGCAGGGGATTTGTTGGCTGGAAGTGATGAGCGATCTTCGCGCCGTCGGACCTGCTGTCATGAATTCGGATGAGGATCTTTCGAGATTTCTAGCTGGCGAGTCAGCCTGGCTGGTTGAAGAATCGTCACATATTGGTGAACTTGCGCATGCGCTAGGGATCACGAATCTGAAAGTTGATCCCTGGCCGCTCTATGAGCCTGCTGACCGGCCCCTGCAAAGCCTGGTTTGGACTGAAAATATCTACTTGTCTAGGGGGATACAACCGCAGAATCTCGAGATTACATGGGCTTTTGTGGAGCACATATTCAGCTCCGAGGCGCAGGCTCGACTGAGCGATTTTCAAGGCGCGGCCCACATCCCGGTCGATACGACGGTTGAAATCATCGATTCGAACATGGTTGAGATAGCTTCGATGCTGCGCTCCGGTGTACCGCTGTCACTGTGGATCGATTCGGAAGACCACATCAAACCGATTGAGGATGCTGTCGAAGATGTTGTTTTCCAGGGGGTTGAACCTGATGTGGCTGCGCAGAATCTTATTGACCGGATGGAGCGAGAGCAGACGCCGGGTGAGGGATAATCCGGGTGAAAGCGAATGAATTCACCCTCTCTTAGATCCTTGAGTTAGTCATTGAGTCGCCTCAGGGATTTCTCACCCCTTTCAGGGGTTCGAAATGACATGCTTAAGAATGGCTCTTCCTCATTTGTCATTTCGAGCGAGCCGTGAAACGGCGACCGAGAAATCCCCATGATGTCACTGCTAAGAGGCTCCCCCTCATAATGTCATTGCGAGCGAAGCGAAGCAATCTCCTCCTTTCTTGAGCGG
>JAUWDI010000091.1 GCA_030608865.1 Anaerolineales bacterium
TCCGCCCCCTGAAAACGTCTTTTGTAAGCCCGGCTCAAAGCCATAGTTGTAGGTTTCTGACCGATCACGTAGATGAGCCCACATGACCTGGGGTAAGTAGGCTAGACAGAAGTGCTGATACTGCCATACATGTGTGAGTTCGTGGATCAACCAGGCCATTTCGTTTACAGAACCGACGGGATCAGCCGGATTGTCTGTATGCAGACGTTTAGAGAAGTAGAGATGGTTCCCAAGTGCGACGGCATTGTTTCTTGGAGCCTTGGTTCTCGAAAGCCAGGAACCAACACGACCCGCCCAGTTGGGCCAAGCAACATCCTCGACGATCGTCACTCGCTCGTACACAACTGAAGATCCGAACACTAATTGCGCTTCAATGGTCTCATAAAGACTCAATTTGCGCCGGTGCATGGTTTCTCTCCCATGAAGATATCGTTGGATGAGCTGTAATCATTGGCCATTAATGGAACTGTGACAATCATGAAATCCACAACTCCGCGAACGGACCTTCGTCATAATGTTACCCCAATGAATAGGTTATCGAAGGCTTAGGTAAGAATTTTAGGATTCCTTCGGGGAAAGGGTAGAGATGGCCAGAGTCGACCAGGTTTCATCTGATTGACAAGAATCCATTGTCTAGAGTGATAATGAATTCGATCCTGGTCCACGCTCAGGTTGTGGTGAGTGAGCGTGCGTTAAGGTGCCTTTTTCGCGGAGAGCGCTTCAGCGATGTCAATCGCAGTTACCTTCTCCCCCATGCCTTTGCTGGATATCGCATCGTCGAACATGATCAGACAATAGGGGCATGCGGTGACGACCACATCTGCCTTCGCTTTGTCAACGACTTCTGAAAGGCGCTGTTGGTTGATGCGCGTATTTGGATCAGTCTCCATCCACATATGCCCGCCACCGCCGCCGCAGCAGAATCCATTCTCGCGGTTGCGCGGCATCTCCACTCTCTGCAATCCCTCAACGCTGTCCAACACCTGTCGGGGCTCATTGTAGATATCGTTGTAGCGCCCGATGTAGCAGGAGTCGTGATAGGTGAAGGTGCCTCCATCGGCTTGCGTCTTTGGCTGCAAGCGCCCGCTGGCTACGAGCTCGGCGAGTAGCTCTGTGTGATGGATGACCTCGAAGTCGGCGCCGAAATGAGGGTATTCGTTTTTGAGTGTATTAAAGCAGTGCGCACAACCCGACACCACACGATTGAAGTGTACATCTTTGAAAGCGGCCATATTCTCTTCAACCATCACCTGGAAGAGATGCTCGTGCCCCATCCTGCGTGCAGTCTCGCCGCAGCACCCTTCAGCAGATCCCAGGATGGCGAAATCGACACCCGCCTCTTGAAGCAGTTCACTTAGGGCACGGCCGGCGGCATGATTTCTGCTGTCGTAGGCGTAGGCGCAGCCGATGAAGAGCAGGACATCTGTTTCATCACCAGGTTGGAGCACGCGAATTCCCGTCTCGCGTGCCCAGGGCGCATGTTCCTCACGAGGCAGTCCCCAGGGATTGCCCCGGCGCTCCATTTGTATCAAGGTTTCACCGATCGACCCGGGGATCTCCCCGGTGCTCAGCGTCATGTAGCGCCGCATTTCAATCGCCGCGGAAACGGGATCGATAAACAGGGGGCATGCGTGCAGGCAGGCGCCGCAGGTTGTGCACAACCAGGGGTACTCCTTATCGATAAACCCGCCGAGCAGCGGGTCGGACGAATTTCCATTCTCTCCCATCAAGGTGCTGTGCATGGATGCTTGAAGCGTGTCGATCAACTCTCGCGGTGAGAACGGCATACCGCTGATCGTGGCCGGGCATACGCTCTCGCACCGACCGCATTGTGTACAGGCGTCAAATGACAAAAGGGAGACCGATGGATATTGGGCGATCTCGCCCGCGCCGAGGACCTCTGCTGTCTCCAGATCCTCGATCGTGTCCAGTTCTCCTAATGGCCGAAACGGTCTCAGGATGATGTTTAGAGGACCGGTGACAATGTGCCTGAGTTTTGTAAAAGGAAGGCTGACGACAAAGAGAAAGCCCACAACCGAGTGTGTCCAAAAGAGGACGGCGTGAATGGGGGCATTCGGGCCGATGGTTACACCGGCGCTGGAAAGTGCTTGTGCGAGCCAGTTCCCGATTGGGCTCCAGTTTTGCCATGCGGGCTGGGTGGCGAGGAAGCGGACCGCCTCGGCGAAGAAACCTAGGATCGTAATCGTGAAGAGCAAGAGCAGAGTATAGCCATCTTCCAGTCGGTTCTTGAGGTAAGTCGGCCTGAAAAACACTCTCCGGGCGAGAGCCAATAGAAGTCCGGCGATGATCATCCCGCCACCAATGTCCATCACCAACTCGAACCAGAGTAAGGATGTGCCACGCGGCCAGGGAAGCTCAATGGGCAGGAAAAGAGGGTATTGCAGCAGGTTGATCACGGTCCCGAGGACCTGGATTGTCATTCCCCAGAAGATGAGCAAATGCATAATGCCGGGATAAGCACGCTTGAGCACTCTATCCTGGATGATGGCGTGAAGTAGAAGTTCTCGAATCGCTCGCGGCCAGCGTGAAGGTCCACGTGTAATTTCGGGCTTTGATGAAGAGGGCGCTGTGTCTGTGGTCAAGCTTCACCGCCTATGAGTATGTTTCCATCTACGATCGTGACGAGTAACTCTTCAAGCGGGGTAGGGGGAGGACCACTGATGACCGAGCCATCAACGGCGTTGAAGTAACCTTCATGGCAGGGACACTCGATCATCTTGGACTCGGGGTTCCAATCCACCAGGCAGGCGAAGTGTGTGCAGACAGCGGAGTAGGCGACAATCCCTCGCTCCGGTGTATTGATCACTAACGCTGGGTAACGACCGAATCTAACAGTCTTGGCCTCTCCTTCAGGGATCGAGCCTTCACTCCCTGCGGAAACCGGATCAGAGGGCATTTCTTCCAGCTTAGAGGGCCAGAAGTAGGCGATTGCGGGTCCAGCGATTGCGGTCAATCCCAGAGCAGCGAACAGGCCGCTCAGGATTTTCAGGAAGCCTCTGCGCGGTACCTTCGCTTCTTGATCTGTCATAGGGCTCTCCGTTTATCGATTGACGAATGGGAAATCTCGTCGGAATTATTAACTCAGGGCTCCCATGATCGTAAGGCCGATCACGACTATTGATCCGACAATAACAATAATCCAGCGGACGTTTCGTGCTCGGAGAGTATCACCCTTTCGATCGAGAAATGGCCAGATTACGATCAGGATCAACCCGATAATGGGAATTAACACGCCGATGGTTTTCGGTACGTACTTCAACATTTCATAAAGGAAGAGAAAGTACCAATCGGATTTTACGTGTGGTGTGACCATCGGGTCGGCTGGGGACTCAAGACCGATAGGGGACATCAAGCCCACGATGCCCACAACGATCATTATCACCATAATCAATATAACGACTTTCGCCTCGGTCCAAATATGGTCAGGGAAGAAGGGGATGGTTTTTTCTTCTGGACTGGATTCTCCCTCAGTCATGCTTCCTCCATTAGCTTTGTTATTAGAGTGGTCGATGGATGCCTTGTCGGCGAATCATTAGGAAATGTATACCCATCAGCCCAAGGGCGCCGACCGGTATCACCAGAACGTGCAGCGCATAGAAACGGCTTAAAGTGACTGCTGAGACATCCCAACCACCGCGCATGAACACGAGTAAGATGTCACCGATCTGGGGGATGCCGCCAGCGATCTCGGTTGACACCGTCGTTGCCCAATAAGCTTGCTGATCCCAAGGCAGCAGGTACCCTGTTAATCCAAAAGCGAAGGTAAGGATGAGTAGAAGTGCGCCTGATATCCAATTGAGCTCGCGCGGCGCCTTGAAAGCGCCATGGATGAACACGCGCACCATATGGGCGACGACCATTACGACCATGCCGTTCGCCGACCAATGGTGGATGGCTCTAATGGCAGCGCCGAAGCGAACTTCAGTCTCGATGAACTGAATGCTGGCATAGGCTGCTTCAGGTGTTGGTTTGTAGTAGAAGGCGAGCATGGTGCCGGTCACGGCCTGGATGAGGAATAAAGTGAAGGTTATCCCACCCAAGCAGTACATCCAGCGTGTGGCAAACATGGGAACAGGCTTGTCGAGAATTGCACGCATTGGTTCGACGATCTGGAACCGGTCGTCAAGCCAATCGACAGCGCGTGCCCAAAGCGGCTTCCAGGGTTTCCGGGTAACCCATCCGCTGCCTGCCCGGTAAGCCCCGACGAGAAAGACCAGGCCTCCGAAGCCAAACACGGTCCACCGGGCCAGCGGGGTCCAGATATTGTCGATCGAGCCGCTCAGGTGGCAATGCATACATGTGTCTTGTTCGGGGGGCGGCGGTGGGGTGGTTTCTGTGAGGTGGACAGATGCGAGTCGTAAAAAGGACAATTGCGAATCCGGGATAGGATCCACAGCCTCACTCGCCTGCGCTTGTGGTGTCCCCAAGGCGACAGCGATGATGAGAAACAATGTGATCAAAGTCAGGACGACGAAGGCATGTCGGAACCGCCTCATTCTCACCTCCGGGTTACTCTTGCCGTTTTATCAACTAAAAAAACGGAATACCGCAATGCGGGCACAAATTGTACGATATTTTACCAAGGACGCAAAAGATAGTGAAAAGGTTCATATAGATAGGTGAGAAATGTCCTTCGGGCTTTATTTGGGATGGGGATGCTCTCTAATCTCCCGGGTTGCCCAGTGGGGAATGGGGGAATCCCAATTCGCACTTAGCGGCGCCTAATAAGAGACGCCGCTAAGTATGCAGAAAAATACTAGAAGGAGATGAAACCCGCGCTAGAGCTCGAATTGGATAGCTTGAGATCTAATCGGCTGCTGCCGCCACTTTCTCTTTGCGAGATGATCGTATAAACATCAACGCGAACATCGCTGCGGAGATCAGGCCAACGATGCCACCCGCATACCACACCCAATTGGGGTCATGATAATCGATAACCAGACCCGCTAGCAGAGGCCCGATTGCGAAGGGGACTGCCCAACTGAATCCATAAAAAGCCATATAACGGCCGCGCATATTATCTGGCGCAAGGCGGGCAACGATCGACTGTGAAATTGGCGCCCAGAGCATCTCTCCGATGGTAATGATGGCCATCGCCAGCAGGAAAAGCCCATAGGTGGCGACGAAGCCATAGAGTGCGAATCCGATAGCGTTCAGGAGTGCCCCCACTGTAATTACTGCTAATTCAGGATACTTTGCATAGCGGCGCGTGATGTAA
>JAUWDI010000132.1 GCA_030608865.1 Anaerolineales bacterium
CGCCGAAAAGTCCTGTATCGCAGGCGAGATAAAGCGTCTCGTCTCCTGATGTAGTGAGCAGGAAGCCTGCTGGATTTCCGCCATACGATCCGTCCGGGAGCATGGATCCATGCAGAGCCTGGGTCAACTTGAGGTAACCGAAAGGGTGGTGGAATCCTCCACCGATGTGTTGAGCATGCGTCTCGATGCCCTTGTTAGCAAACCAGGAAGCAATCTCATAAGTGCTAATTACGACCGCACCGGTGCGTTCGGCAATTGCTACGGCATCTCCAACATGATCGCCGTGTCCGTGGGAGATGAGGATGAAATCTGCATCAACCGCATCTGCCTTGACCACTGCCGCGGGGTTGTCGTTCAGGAAAGGATCCACGAGCAGCTTTGTGCCATCTACGTCAATCCCAATGGCGGCATGTCCGTACCAGGTAAGTTTGAGCGGCATGTCTCTCTCCTTAATCTCTCCAGCGAATCAAACGCGAGTATAGACCTCAGCGCAGTGACGTGTCAAAGCGAGCGATCGGAACTGTTGATATGGAGGATTCAATCGGATAGCAGGTCGGATGTCCCGAAGCCCGGACTGGGTGGTCGCTGTTGACGTGAAGAGCGCCAAGTGCCCAGCAAGCTCGTTAGTTGAGTGCTGAAGCGCATCCAATCATCGACGAGCAGGACGAAGCCGGTTTGGTCGTTTGCCAGCATGTAACGGCTTAGGAAGAGCCGCAGCAGCCATGTGGGTAGCGGCCATCCGCGCAGATCTATCCCCAGAGCTGTGGCGCCGAGAAAAGGCTTCAATGGGCGCCGGTCGCGAAGAGGCATGCTTTCGGGAGGATACAACTTGCCGAAGACGATCGGGCGAGTGTTGATGATTCGGCGGTAGGAAATGTTCAAGCGGAATATCGGTGTCTGCAGGCGAAGATGGTCGTGATGGGCTTGTGCATATGCCCGATAAGGTCCAAAACGGGCAAACAACCAATATGCGAAGGATACAAGTCCGCCAGCGAAGAGCCAACGCTGTGTATCACGCTCAAGCCAGTGGGCGTACCCTCTATCTACGAGAATCCATAAGCCGAGGAATAGACATGCAAGGAGGAGAGCTTTCCGTGCATGACGGCCTACAACCTCACGGTAGAGAAGCAGGCGGTAGCGGTCACTTCTTTGTTTTTTGCTCATAATATTGGATTTTTGGTGTTTTGTTTTGTCACCGGAAGCGTGAACCAGAAAGTGCTGCCCTCACCGGGTGCGCTCTGAACGCCAATTTCTCCGCCCATTAGATTGACGAGTCGCTGGGTTACATGCAGACCAAGGCCCCAGCCAATTTCATTTCGTACGGCTGGCTCCTCGGAGCGGAAAAACTGCGTAAAGAGCCTCGCTTGATCTTCACCATTTAACCCGATGCCAGTATCGCTTATTTCGGTTCGAACGAAACTGTTGGAGAGCGAAGCAGTGATGGCGATGGAGCCGCCCTCGGGCGTGTATTTATTGGCATTGCTAAGTAGGTTGGTCAGGATTTGGGCCAATCTGTTTCGATCTGCCTGCACCATGGGAAGGTTGTCTTCGATGGAAAATTCAACAGATTGTTTCTTGGCGTCGAATTGGGGCCGGAAACCCAACGCAATTTCATAGATGTAATCGCCGATTGGGATGGCAGTAAGGTCGATTTTGAGTTGCCCGGTTTCAATTCGCGAGATATCGGATATATCCGATACCAGATTGGCCATACGATCTACGTTGGAGCGGATTGTGTCGAGGAATTCCATTTGCTGATCCGTAACCGGACCAACAGTACCTTGTTTGATGAGGTCGGCGTATCCTCGGATCGAGGTCATTGGGATTTTTAATTCATGCGTCACGATTGAGATAAACTGCGATTTGGCATCGTCCGCTGCACGGGCCGCATCAAAAAGGCGGGTGTTTTCGATGGCGAGGGCGGCGCGTTCAGCAATGTGGAAGAGGAAGCGCTCCTCATCTTTGGAGAAGGCCGTTTTCCTCCGTCTAACGCCGATGAGTGCGATTGTGCGCTCCTCGCGCTGGGCGGGCACGATCAAGGCTTTGAAATTATCATCCTGTTGAAATGTAACCGCATGACCCTGATGCAAGGCTGGAGCGAGGCGCGGGTCGCTCGCGTCCATTAAATCATCTACACACTCGCCGGCGAGAATAGACAGCGAACCGGCTGTGTCCAGAAGCCCGATGCAGCCATTTTCTGATCCTGTGCTGCGCAAAGCCCATTCCAGCGTGAGCTCTAAAACACGCTTGAAATCAAGGCCGGTGTTGAGTTCTTTATCGATATAGCGAAGGGTTTCCAGCTCGAATACCCGTTTGGCTAATTCAGTATCCACCTGGGTATAAAGGCGCGCGTTTTCGATTGCGATTGCTGCTTGAACGGCGAAAACCTCCAGAAGTTTCTGATCGTCTCTATTGAAGGCGCCAGACTTGATTTTGTTGTCAATATAGATGACGCCGATAGCATCGCCGCGCGTTCGCAGGGGTAGGCAGAGAACGGAGCGGAGCGCAAACCGAGTTATCGAATCTTGTGTGGAGAAGCGATCATCGACCTGCGCGTTCGTGGTCAAAACCCCCTCGCCGGAACGGATGACATCCTTGATTATCGAACGGCTGACTTCCATTTCGTTCTTATTGAGGTTCTCCTGTTGGAAATTGCGTGCTGCCCGGAACGCTAGTTCGCCGGTTTCCTGGTTGACGAGAACCAGAAAGCCACGCTCCGCGCCCGTTAGTTGAATAACCGAATCCATCGTCTCGCTCAATACTTCGCTTAGCTCGAGAGATGACCCCAACGCGCGGCAGACTTTGAAAAGTGCAGCCAGACGTGCTTGTTCGCCTGCGCCCTGGTGTCCTTCAACTTGCTCGAGAACGTTCAACGCATCGCGGGCGATTGCGGCTTGTGAACCTTCGCAATTTGCAGCAAGAGTCTCCAGCGCGAGGCGGACCTTGCGCAAGTTCTCAAGGGGATCCGTATGTTTTGGCGAATTACTCATTCGTGATTTCCCGGGACCGCGTTTGATAAAAAGGGCAGAGATCGTTCAATGAGCAACGCTCGCATTGTGGAGAACGGGCATGGCAGATCTCGCGCCCATGACGGATAAGGTTGAGATGAACATCATAATACATCGCTGGGTCGAAAAGCGCTGCGAGGTGACTGTGTGCTTGCTCGGCGGTGATATTATCGGGACGCAAGCCCAGGCGCCCTGTCAGGCGGTAGATATGTGTGTCTACGGGGAAAGCCGGCTTGCCGAGCGAAAAAAGCAGCACGATAGCCGCGGTTTTTGGACCGACGCCCTTGAAGCGAAGCAGCCATTCCCTCGCCTCTTCAAGCGGCAGATCTTCTAGGAAGTCAAGATTGAGATCGCCGCGCTCCTCGGTAATTTGCTGCAGTGCTAGCTGAATACGAGGTCCTTTTTGATTGGCAAGACCCGCGGAGCGAATGGCGGCAATAACAGCGGACGGCTCTGCGTCACGGACCTCTTCCCAGGTAGGGAAACGCTCGCGAAGGGTTTCGAAAGCGCGATCGCGATTTGTGTCGGTTGTATTTTGAGAGAGGATTGTGGAGACCAGCTCGTCGAGTGGCGGTAGTGGATCACGCCAGACCGGCTGGCCATAGGTCTCCAGTAGACGAGAGCGGACTTCGGTCGCACGTTTCTTCGCTGATTTCACATCGAGATTATACCCTCGTGATCTACTGTTATTAATCAGCTTGTGTCTTGTACCCTTGCGGGTGGGTCCGATGCCATTCCCAGGAGCTGGCGATGATCTGCTCGAGCTTGGGGTACTTAGGCGACCAACCGAGATCGCGCTGAATTTTCTCGGAGCTTGCTACGAGACGGGGGGCATCACCAGGCCGTCGGGGAGCATCAAGAGTCGAGATCTCGTGTTCTGTAATATGCCGGGATACTTCGATGACCTCACGGACGGAGTA
>JAUWDI010000116.1 GCA_030608865.1 Anaerolineales bacterium
CAGGCGTCACTCTCGCCCGACATCTTCATCACCCATTGTTTTGAATCGTACTCCTTATTCATGATTCGCACACCTCTCGGAGCGTCTCCAAGCGAACATAAATCATTCTACCACAGCGGTCCACCGTCAAAGAAACAACGATTTTGCGACCATTACCGGTCAGCGAGAGATCATTCACACCGTGCGAAAACCCCTTCCAGCGTTACGAAAGGCAGTTCTCCATACATAATTGAGGTCCAACTGTTTTAGCCAATTGGGTTGGTATCCTAAGCAACTTAAAGTACAATTTCATGAAGACGAAAATCGATTAGCTGCACTTGAGTGCCGCGTCGGAGGGTACTATGGACCACACAGAGATTCTTGGGTCCGTCGAGTTATTTGAAGGCATCACTCCTGCCGAGCTGCAGGCTATTTCCCTAATCTGCAAAGAAATCACATTCAAAAGTGGTGATGTCATTACGCAACAGGGCGAAACCGGAGATGATCTCTTCATAGTCCTGGATGGATTCGTTGAAGTTCTCCACAGTGGAACTGCGCCGGAGCAATCGCCCCGCACCATCGTCCACCTGGGCAAAGGTCAGATATTCGGTGAGATGGCGCTGGTTGACCATGGCCCTCGCTCGGCAACGGTGCGCGCAGCTTCCGATCCGACGAAGGTGCTGATGATCCATTGTGATGACTTCGAGAAAGAATGCGAGGAAAACCACCACCTGGGGTACGTTGTCATGCGTAACATCGCGGCTGACCTATCCTTCAAACTCCGTCATCGCCACTTTGCCGACCGCTGAGGTGTAGAAATGCCCGCAATCTACAAAGTGAGTTACGTCGTTTCGGGAGAAGATCATCCAGGAGCGATTCTAAACAGCGATACATCACCCCACCAAGGAGATGTGATCTCGCTTGGTTCAAGCGATTTCGAGGTTATTGAAGTAATCGATCTCGTTCCACCACGCGGAGATTTCCATTATCTTCACGCGACTCTCGTGCGGACATCAGAAAAAGGCTGAACCCCCCTCTCAGGATTTTGGTCAGAACTCAATCTTCATGAAATCCTCGGCCAGTCGGACATCCCCAGAGAAGGCACTCCTCGCCTCTTCCACTAACTTAGCCACATCAGAATCACCCACCGGGTAGTGAATCAGAACTAAGCTCTTCACTCCCGCATCACGGGCTGTTGCCCCTGCCTGAGTGGCTGATGAGTGACCGACGCTTTCACCAGTGGCTTCATGAATGAGCACACCTGCTCCCTGGGCGAGGTTAAGTACCGCCTGACAAGGCTCCGTATCGCATGAGTATGCGATTATTCCCCCGGATGAACTGGCCTCAATTCGTAAGCCGATCGTCGGAATTACGTGACAAACTGGCGAAGAGAAGATCGTCACCTCACCTTGATCGAGGACCTGCACACGCTCATTCTCCGGCAGGCGATGAAATGCCACCGGGAAGAAACCTGGCCAATCACCCCATTGGTAAAAACCCATTAAATCCTCGACCCTTTCTAAACAATGATGCAGCCCAAATATACGTAAAGCTTTGCGTCGCCCCTCAAGCCACATGCTCATGAGAAGCAGTGGCAAGCCGCTAATATGATCTGGATGGAAATGCGTCAGGATAATATCCGTGACATCCACCAATGGGATTCCCACGCGCTCGAGGCGCAGCATAGGCGCGGTGCCGCAATCGATCAATATGGCACCATCTCCTGTTTGAATGATCATGTGCGAATTATCATGCTCAAGATCAGGGATTGCTGCAGCAGAACCGAGGATGATTATTTCAGGCATAGTTTATGATCCAGAAAGCAGCCATACAGCGATGCGCGGGGTCAAGAATACCTCGAGAAACGCTGCGGCAATAAGAAGTGGCAGGACAATTCCGATCGAGATTCTTGCCCATTCTGCAAGCGAAGTTGTCCATCCCTCTCCCAACGAACTCCCCTTAGGAACGCTGATCGCAGCCATTCCCAGCTGCAAGATAGCCGCACCGGCGAGGATCGCAGCCGGAACCTCAAGTATCGCATGCGGTAACACAAGCGCAGTTAAGTACTGGAAGGCGCCTTGCCCGGCCTGCGTTAAAGACCCCGCAAAGTAACCTGTTATCATCAAAGGTGCCATCAGGAGAACTTCCGCCAGGACACCGAAAGTAAAAACACCCAGAATCGTCGTCAAGATGAGCGCTCGAATGTTCGCCCAGAGGATCTTCACCACCCCGCTGGGCGTAAGCATCCCAAATTCACGCAAGATCTCCAGCCAATCTTTATCAAACGAATTAACTTGAAAAATCTCAGCTGGCAGTCTAAACACTTCTGCCTGTTTATAACCCACAAAGAAGCCTGCCAAGAGAATAGCTGAAGTTATAAGTATTGGGAACCTGATGCGCTTTAATGATTTCGAGAATAATCCGCCATACCATTCCAGAGGATTCCGGGCACCAGAGAGAAACGATGATCGGAAGCGCCTTGATGCCCCGCGCAGGTCAAGCACATCAAACTCGCGGGCAAGAAGCTCCTCACGATTGAAGAGTCGCAGCCCCATCCGCGTCAGGACAATGGCGATGAGCATCAGGGCGAGCACGATCCACCACAGAATATGATAGAGTCCCCAGAACATGATCATGCTTTCACCCATGATCAGCAGAGCCACTGGAATGATAATAAAGGAAGCCAACAAGTTCGCAGCGCGCACAGATGTGGTCAATGACGAGATCACGACCGCACCGCTGACCATTACTATCGCTTGGATTGTAGTTAGTGAAAGGATCTGTATCAACAACTGAGGTGAAGGGACCCACTGTACTTTAATCAATAACCCAATCAGATAAACGGTGATGCCCAAATATGCTGCCGCCAGTGGAGGGACAAGCGAGGCTGCCGTCTTCCCCAGGTAGAGTTGGCCATCGGATAAAGGAGTCGCCAGAAGCGGTTCCAAAGTCTGTCTTTCTCGCTCCCCGGCGAAGCTCTCCAAAGCGATAACGATTGAAATCGAAATTGGAAAAAAACCGACAACCATTAGCAGGAAAGGGATCAGGCGTTCGCCAATGATCGGCGCCCCGTAGCGGCCTACGAAGTCCACCGCCTGACTCGCTGTGAAATTCATCAGAATTGGGAAGAACAAAGTCAGTAGGAGAATCGGCGCTAGAACTCGCCAATCCCGAAACTGATCTCTGATTTCCCGGCGGGCGACGATCCATGCACCGCTGAAAAGAGTAGTAGGGGTCGAAGCCTCAGTGGCCATCAACCATCCCCCCTTGTGAGTCATCCTCGCTCACCACCTGCAGGTAAACCTCCTCGAGGCTCCGCTCTATCCTGGAGAGCGTAATCACTGGAATTCCGGCGTTCGCTAACGAACTCAGGGTCTTCGGGTTGACGACTTCTGGCTGCGAAGTGCTGTATCGAACCCAATTATCCCCTGACGCTATTTTTACGATCTCCTCTGGCAGATGCTCGAGCGCTCCGTCCAGAGAACACGCCAATCGCAGCTCCATAACCGGATCGCCAACCATTTTCCGCTTGAGATCAGCCGGGGGATCATTGGCGATGATCTTTCCTCTGCGAATGATCGCGATTCGATCGGCGAGAGCCTCCGCCTCAAACAGATTATGGGTGCACACGATGATCGCCCGATCGTCTGACCTCATTTCGACAATGCTGCTGCGGACATGGTGCGCACTCTCGGGATCCATCGCTGAAGTGGGTTCATCTAAAAGTAAAATCTGCGGTTCATGCAGCAAAGCTCGTACGAGCGCTAACTTCTGTCGCATCCCTTTTGAGTACTGACCAAGTCGAAGCTCAGCAGATTCCTGCAGCTTATACTCACCCAGGAGAGTGTGGGTCCTTTGTTGGATCGTAGAAGAATCTATGCCGTAGACGCTCCCAAAGAAATCGAGGTATTCAGCGGCGCGCATTCTCGTATATAGACCGTGTTGTTCCGTCAGCAAGCCGACAACGCTGCGCACAGCCTCTTGTTCATGTGCAATGTCATATCCGGCGATTTTAGCGCTGCCGCGCGTCGGCTTCAGAATCGAGGCCAGCATCCGAATCGTCGTTGTTTTTCCTGCTCCGTTCGGTCCTAGCAGCGCGAGGATCTCTCCCGGCTTAACATGGAGCGACACATCATCCACTGCCGTGAAGGTCCCAAACATTTTACAAAGGGAATTAGCTTCGATACTACTCATCACTTAACTCGGCGCATTATAGCAAGTTCTTCCACGAACCTTCAATCATCCTTCCGTCCCAAACAAAACCGGG
>JAUWDI010000192.1 GCA_030608865.1 Anaerolineales bacterium
GCGCAAGGCACATAACATCGTACTCAGCTCCGTGCAGAACTTTTTCAATCTTCGGGCTTGAGAAAAGCGGCGCAAGCGAGCTAAGATCGCGAACGGCAAGGGGATCGACAAGGTAATCAAAGCCTGGGATTGAAAATTGGATCAGACAAACCTGTTCCTGATAGGCATAGAGGCTGTTGGATTCAGTGTCCACGGCGAGAAGGGGTTCGCGCGCGAGCCTGTCGGACATCGCCTTAAGGCTCTCCCTGTTCTCGATGAGTAGTGGCGCGGGGAGAAGGGGTGAATTCATGGGGCTATTATACCGGTCTCTGGCCGCTCTCGATCGGAAATCGGTGAGTAAGCGGCTGACGGATTCCAAATACCCGTCTTGCATAAGGTTGGGCAATGACCTCTCAGGTCTGAAGAAGTTGATGATGGGATGGAGCATATACAATCACAACCGGTAGCGATTTTCACGACAGCCGTCCCGGAAAGAGACATAGTGGTGGGATGGACAGCCAATTAATCCAGCTCAACGAAATTGGGGATTTTGGTTGTCGTGAGTCTGAAAGTGTATTATCGTATGCAGCGAGGAAAACATGAAGAGAATCTTGAATGTGCCAGTTATCCTGTTCCTTTTGTTAATGCTCTCACCCTCTAGAGGAATTGCGCAGTCCGCGGCGCCTTTGGAGAGTTTGAAGGTTTCGCTCTGGCCGGAGTACGATCGACCTGGCGTTCTCGTGTTGTATGAGGCGCGCGTATCACCAGAAGCTGATTCGCCGGCGACCATCCGGCTGCCCCTGCCGGATGGGGTTGATGCTCCTCACGCCGTCGCCGCGCATTACCCCGACGGTCAATTGGATGACAATGTGGAGTGGCAAGTGGTCCAAGAGGGAACGCAGTCGTTCCTGGATATCGAGACTCCTACGACCGGTGTATGGGTTGAGTTCTACGCCGATCTAGATGTACAAGGCGCGAACCGAAGCTTTGATTTCCTGATTCCGGGCGGGATTGAGATCGCAGACTTAACGGTGGAGGTCATGCACCCGGTCGGCGCGAGTGATGTGAGCATAAAGCCAGAGGGGAAGGCCGAAGAGGCCGACAATGGCCTCACATTTACAACTATCTCTCTTGGAGAGCGTTCTGCGAGTGATGAGCAGGAAATCACATTAAACTATTTAAAACCATCATCGACCTTGCTTTCAGCGCCGTTGCAGCTTGGAAGCGCCTCTCCCTTGGATGGCCTTGAGGTAGCACTGTTGCCGGAATATGATCAGCCAGGTGTGTTGGTGATCCTGCGCGGTGTGTTGTCCCCTGCGGTGGAATTGCCTGCACATGTTGAGATCCCTGTGCCGGCGGCGTATGGCGAACCATCAGCGGTAGCGATTCAAGGGCCGGATGGCCAATTATTCACGGCGGATTATCAGCGTCTGGTGCAAGGACAATGGGCGACGATCGTTATGGAGGCGGAAAGTTCTGGTATCTGGATCGAATTCTACGCCGATTTAACGCATGAGGATGACAAACGCAGCTTCACGTTCTTCTGGCCGGGCGGGATGGACATTGCTGACTTTCGATACGAGATCCAACAGCCCTGGAGTGCGGACAACATTCGGGTGACCGCCCAGGGTGTAGCCGGGGTCCACACCGATGGCCTGGTTTATCACAGCGCGTCTTATGGTCCGCTATCTGCTGCATCGCAAGCGCTTATCAGCCTCGCATACGAGAATCAGGACTCAGCGCTCACGATCAATGCCCAACCCACGATCGACCGGCCAGACGAGGTGCGTGGTGAGACGCCGGATCTCACACAGCTGTTGCCCTGGATCATGGGCGGCGTCGGTCTCGTTTTAATCGCAGCTGGCGTGATCGTGTACGTGCGTTTTAAACAGCAGGATTCCGCATCATCTCAACCACGCAAACGCAAACGCCAGCGAAAGACAACAGGTGAATCACGGGAAGAGGTTGATGCATCACCAGTTTATTGCCATCTCTGTGGAGTACAGGCTGGAGCGTCGGATCATTATTGCCGCCGCTGTGGCGCACAACTTCGGCATTAATTAAAATTCTCATGATTCAGTTCACCCAGGAATCTCGGTTTCTATAAGGGCCCTCCCAAAAAGGGATGGTCCCTTCTCAACTTTTCGCAATCGTCCCGCAATGTTAAACTGTGTACGGTCTAATCCGCGGAGGCACTTCGTCTCATGGATGTCCCCAACATCGCGCTGATCTTCTTCTTTTACGGCTTGGCATTCTTCAGCATGGGACTAGCCGTCACGCTGGAGGTCGGTCGTGGCTATGATGAGCGGTTACGATACGCCCTACGCCCGCTTGCCCTGTTCGGATTCCTCCATGGATCACACGAGTGGTTGGAGATGTTTCAGATATTGGGAATTCTCCCCGGGCAGGACACGGCTCCGTTAGCCTGGCACAGCATTCGTATAGCGCTGTTGGCATTTTCCTTTCTCTCGCTCGCCGCTTTTGGTTCGGCATTGCTCGCTCCTACCCGTCAGTTTCGACGGGTGGCACTGATTGTTCCCCTCCTGCTTGCAGCTATCTGGGGTTTTGGTGTGCTCACCCTGCGTGGGAAATACCCGATATCTTCAGAACTCTGGGTTGTGGCTGATGTATGGTCGCGCTATGCGTTGGCGATTCCCTCGGCATTGTTAGCTAGTGCTGGCTTGATCCGTCAGCAACGGGAATTCCGAAGAGTCGGTTTGGAACGATTCGGT
>JAUWDI010000182.1 GCA_030608865.1 Anaerolineales bacterium
GGCGGGCGAGAGCGTCCGTCAGAGCCTGGACGCGCGGATCAACTGTTCGAACCGAAGATTCAACACTCGTATCCGTATACATAATTTCATCTACTCCTATTAGACAATCATTCGCATCCATTCTGACACAGAATGACCTAATACCGACTTTGCGATTAGCTAACAAAATTCCCCCTATACTCAAGGAGAAAACCAAGTTTTTTGTAGAATAAGAGAGCCTCCTCGTATGATCCATTGGGATCAAGGGCTGCTCAAACGTAGCGAAGTTCCCCATGGTTACTCTATACGGATAAGTCAAGCACAAGAGGAATCGATCGAGGTTATACGCTGATTTAACTTGAGCCGCTTGGCGGCTCCTTTAGAGCTGTGCATTCGCTGCATTAGCATGCTTGAGGAAGTGTCAAAAGTGAGGGTCCTCGAACATCTCCCGCCCAGGGTTCAAGAGCGACATGCCCAATTCCGTCGCTGCCGGAGCTGCGGACAAACCTGCCGGAAGGGTCCACACTACAAACACCTACGCCGTTTCTTAGCGCAGGTGTTTAAAGAAGAAGATAGCTCGCAATCGACACAAGTCCCGGGTCTTGGTTTTGTAGAGTTTTTGTTGGCGAGGCTACCAGCTACCGAGGGGCTTATCCTGCGTAGGATAGCCCAAGAAGGATAACATCGCCTCACGCCCTCGGTTCAAGATGGGATCGCCGTGCGATGGAAGCAGATGAATAAAGTCCAGTTCGCTAAGGCGGCGCATCGATGCCTTGGCCAGTTTCGGATCTTGAGAGAATGCTGCGATGGGCGGGGAGAGTCGGTTCTTAAGATTCATAACCGCGTCCCCACAAATCATCGCTTGATCAGAGGGGTGTAGAAAGCCAAGCTGGCCTGGCGAGTGACCGGGGAGATGGATCACGGCCATCCCGGCTGCAGATTCCCCGCTTTCGAGGGTTTTAGCAACGGGTATCCCCCAAGCGGTTTGCATGAAATTGCGGGTAACCAGAAAGAGTGGATTCTTTGACGGGAGGAATCGATAATCAGATTCGCCGTTGACGAAAGGCGCCTCCGCTTTATGGCAGAGAATCGGTGCGTTCCACGCCGCCCGAACCGCGCTCAACCCGCCGCTGTGGTCGGCATGTGCGTGCGTCAGGAGGATCTGTCGCGGGCCCTGACTCTGCGTTAGCCTAGCGATAGCGGCCACGACTTGGTCTCCAGTTTCAGGAGGACCCGTGTCGATCAGAGTCCAATCCGCCCCGGTGCGGACCAACCAGGTCGACACCGGCAAAGAGAGTAGACCGAGGACTTTATATTTGATTTCCAAGCGCCATATGTTGGTACTGATCTGTTGGAAGCCCAATGTCATTGTCCTTTCGTTTCGAACTCTCGGATCAGACCAGGAATATCCACTAGTTTCCCGGTGACCTTCTCAGGGGTTATTTGCGTCGCAGTTGAATCCTCAGCTTCCGGCTTGAGCCATATCTGGTGTATCCCGGCGTTTTGTGCACCGAGAATGTCCGCTTCAAGTCTGTCGCCGATCATAACAACAGAATCGGGAGTCACCTGCCACTGGTCGAGCACCATCTCGAAGAGCGTGGGGTCTGGTTTCCGTATCCCGACTGCGGCCGAGATGATGATCGGATCGAAGTAGTCACGAATTTCAACCTTGTCAATCAGCCGTTGCACATTCTCTGCATCTCCGGCGTTTGAGATCATGCCAAGCATTCGCCCCTCATCCTGCAGTTCATCAAGCACCTCGTGAAGCGCTGGCATTGGCTGCCAATGAGTTTCGCTCACGCTGTAAAAACGCTTCAGACCGCGACTCAGGATATCGGGCGAGATTTCTTCGTACCCGAAAGAACTCAATGACTCTTGCAGCAGGGATGCAGTGGAACGCTCGATAAGGTTAGTTTGGCGCTGATGGTCATAGGCCTCCAGCGCACGTTCGAACGCCGAGCGGAAGTCGCTGCGATCGAAAGCTAAGCCATCTTTCTGGAGCTGATCAATCAGGAGATCCAGGCTGTCTTGTAGGAGAATAGGCCAATCACCCTCGAACCGAATCAGCGTCGAGCCGAGATCAAAAATTACACCACGAATCGCCTTTTTCATGTGAATTCAGTACTCGCGCGATGGATCATAGCGATTCAACAACGGCGCCTCGGATAGATAATGCTGGATGTTCATGGAAAACAGCTGAATCGCCCGTTCGAGGTAGTGGGGTGATGATCCACCAATGTGGGGTGTAAGAATGACATTTTCCATCTCCCATAACGGACTGCTTTCAGGGAGCGGTTCGATGGGATAGACATCCAGGGCAGCACCAGCTAATCGCTCCAAGTTCAGCGCCTCAACCAATGCGCCATGGTCCACGATGCCGCCGCGGGAGATATCGATTAGAAAAGCGCTCGGTTTCATAGCTTCAAAGACGGCCTCATCATAGATGCCCTGGGTTTTCCGGGTGAGCGGGATGGTGATGATCACGAAGTCACACAGAGAAACCATTGAGCGCAGGGCTTCGGGCGGATAAATGCGATCGGGTATTTCCGACTCAGGGTCGCCAAGCCCCTCGAGTGAGTAACCGTCATCAGAAAGATGTTTCAAGTCTCGCTTGGTTGTCAATACGCTCGCACCGAACGCCTGACACAAACGTGCGATTTCGCGGCCAACGCTCCCGTAACCGACAATCCCGACTGTGCTACCGCGGAGTTCCTGTGGTTGGTACCGCTTAAGACGACCTGACGCCCAATGCTCCTCGGGAGCACTGTGAATGAACTTTAGCATACGGTGAGACAAGCTGAGGATAAACATCAATGTCAACTCGGCTAACTGGGGGGCCGAAACACCACTCATCGTGGTGATCATCAAATCCGAACCGAGAAGCGGATGACCCATGAC
>JAUWDI010000025.1 GCA_030608865.1 Anaerolineales bacterium
GGTTTTCGTCCTAATAGAGCTTATTGCCAGGCCAATAAGACCCAGTAAAATGCGTATAGCCATAATGTTTACGCATACGACCTTGATGATCGGCGAATATGTGGGAATCATCTGGGATGTGTAGAGACGTAGCATGCTACGTCTCTACGAAACGGGCCGAAAGGATCATGGTCTCCAGATTTCCCTAATTACAGTTCTGTCTTCGTTTTTTAGACCTGACGCAGTAAGCCGTTGGTTCTCATGACTCTCGCGATGCGCAATTTCCAACACGTTTACAGATAAAATATTCGGGATGTGTAGAGACGTAGCATGCTACGTCTCTACGAAGCAAGCCGAAAGGATCATGATCTCGGAATAGAGCGCACACATGAGTGTGACAAATAAATTGGGGCTGTCCTTAGCGGGCAGCCCCTTATGTTTAACATATACAGAGTTGCTGGTTGGAGGAGATTATGGCGTTGGAGTTGCCTCAGGTGCAGCGCCGGACCAGGTAAACACGCGTTCGACACTGGCCGCGCCTCCCGTCGTGTAGCTGGGTTCCCCGCCTGCGGTTACGCCTATCTGCCGGGTGACATCAATCCACCAGCGCATAACGTGTGGAATGGAATCGTTAGGACGGAACGACGTTGGCAGGATGTACTTCGTATCCTTAACGTAATCGATGATTGCCCGTGTGCCGGAACCTTCAGTGATGTCTACCACATTGATGCGGTAAAACTCGTTTTCCCGCAGTTCACCTACGGATGCCCACTGTAAAGTGATCGTATCTTGTGCCAGTGAGAAGGGCGATCCATCCTGCGGCAAGAGCAGGTTAGGCGCTGGATAAGGTGGCGGAGGCGTCGGCGTTGGCGTCGGACCTGGAGTGGGATTACGTTCGCAAAGTGGAATCTTCAAGATTTGGCCAAGGAAAACGGTCTCATTGGCCATATCGTTAAATTCCATGATTCCCCTGAGATTCACATTGTAATTGGCGGCGATGGCGCCGAGTGTGTCGTTGGCTTCTACGGTGTAGACAACGATGTCGCAGGCAGCGATTGTTGCCGCCGCTGGTGGCAGGGTTGACGTTGGCTCGGGTGAGGGTGTCGGTGTCGGTTGAGGGAGACTCAAGTGCTGGCCAACCGTAAGGATGCTCTCGCTATTCAAGCCTGGGTTGAGCTGGAGGATCGATTGAATCGAAACGTCGTAGCGAACCGCTATCGCAAGCAACGAGTCACCTGCGTCAACGATATGATCAATAGGTGGAAGCGGGGTGGGAGTGAAGACCTCTGTACTGGTCGGTGTGGGCTCGGAGGTGGCGGTTTCCGTCGGCGTTAGCGTCGGCGTCGCTTCGTCAACCTCGGGAGTCCCTACTCCCAGGCCGCGCATCGCCAGGTAGGTTAATCCGACAGCAAGGACGGTGAAAACGAGCAAAATGCCTAATGCAGCCGGGAGGGATAATGTAACCGGCGAAGCCTGTCTTCGACGCCCTCGTGCAGGAGCGCTCTTCACAGCGGAGCCGCAGATTTCACATCGGGAAACGCCTGCTGCGAGTTTTGCTCCGCATACAGGGCAAATGCTAGGTGTGGATGCTGTCTTGTTTTTATCGTCGCTCATTTTAGTGCCTGTACCTTTCATCCAAGCCGAGCCATTATACCAGTATGGGCGGCAGCACCCAAACATGCTGGGAAGGGATGTGTTTTTGATATTCTGAGTGGAAATGAACGGGTTATCAAGCGCTGCATCACAAGGTTTTTCGTTTCACAAAGAGGACGGGTTCCTGGCCTAGGTCATTCTGAGTATCCCTTCGACTTCGCTCAGGATAAACTCC
The DNA here is from genome assembly GCA_030608865.1 of Anaerolineales bacterium. The sequence goes on from JAUWDI010000025.1 coordinate 1,808, forward strand.
GCGACGAAGAATCTCGTTCCTTGCAGGGAGAACCTTTCTGTTCGTAGAACGAGATGCTTCGCTCCGCTCAGCATGACATTAAGTAGCGGATGTTTAGTGCATAGGGGTGGCGTTCACTTTCATGCAAGGAGTCCTCATGAGCAGCATCATATGGATTTCTCGTTTCGCTTGAAATGACATTTAGCGCGAGCAATTATCAATCGTCCTAACCCCCCAGGCCGAGTTCCTCTGCGATTCGCTGCATGGAACGAAGCACATGGTCGACATGACCCCAAAGCTCCACACCAAGCTCTTCAGCGGCTTTTTCGATTTCATCGCGGTCCACTGCTGCCGCGAATCGTTTATCTTTCCATTTCTTCTTGATCGATTTCACTTTTAGATCAAGGATGGATTTCGAGGGACGGACCAGAGCAGCTGCGGTGATCAAACCCGTGATTTCATCACAGGCATACAAGGATTTGGCCATCAGGGTGTCGCGCGGGACGCCAGTGTAATCGACATGGCTGAGGATACATTGGATAATCTCCTCCGGGACGCCGCGCGCACGCAGAATTGGTACACCCTCTTGTGGGTGCGCTTCCAGGGTAGGGTGGATCTCCCAGTCGAAATCATGCAGCAATCCTGCTAAACCCCACAAATCGGGATCTTCGCCGAAATCGATGGCGTAATCACGCATTGCAGCCTCGACTGCATACATATGTCGTTTTAGATTTTCATTCTGAATGAATTCATCCAGAATGGCGAGAGCTTCCTTTCGGTTGGTCATCATAGGAGTGGTCCCTTTAAAAGATTTGGTCCCATATTACCGCGGTTTTCAATCTCCCCACTTCCCAGAGTGCACGGAATGTGGCGCCGATCTCACGCGCAGACCAGATTGTTTGGGCGGAATATGATCGTAGATCGGCAGCGACGCCTTCAGACTCAATGGATAATGCATCGCAGAGGATCAACGCCCTCGGCAAATGGTAGCGCTGAGTGACCAGAAGCGCGCTCTCCACGCCGTAGATATCCTTCGCGCGGGCGCAAGTTAGGTAGGTACGATCGCCTTCGGAGTCGACAAGGATATCTTCCTGGGGGACTCCAAGCTGCAGAGCCAATTCAAGCATCGCCGCAGCTTCATCGTAGCCAGATGGATTTGATGAGCCGCTCATGAGCAGCGTTTTGACTTTGCCCTGCTGGTAGAGCGAAACCGCGGTTGAGACTCGATCTGCCAGAACCGTTGTCGGGCGGCCATCGCGGCGAAGCCCAGCGCCGAAAACGATTGCAGTGGGCATACTTCGAGCTTCCTCGGGCGAGAGGATCCGACTGCTGTAGTGCGCGCTGAGGACCCAGCGAGGAAGGCTGAGAAGAAAGACGGCGAGTAAACACCAGACTAGGATCTTGAATACGATCATCATGGTTCGCAATAGCACCGAATGATTTTACCAAATAGGTTGCACGGCTGCGAATAAACACATAACTGACGCTTTTCTGGATCACTTTCTATGAAGTAAGCCAGATCACAAGGACAGCGTTCAGGATATGAATCTGTGCGTGAAGAATGTCTGGGAAGGCCGCTGTGGTTCCCCAGGATGGGTCGCCGTGATACTTTGTTGACCGTGCCTGGACAGGGTGGTAAACTCCACTCTTATTATATAGATCGCATGAATTCGTCGAATTTGATCTTGTCGGCAGAGTCCAATGAAGCTCAATCTTGGCCCGGAATTCCTGAAATACCTCGCTGCCCATGCTTCCGTATCCGGAAAGCATCTTCCAACACTTGAAAAGCTCGCACAAAGGAACTCGATCGTGATGCCCGTTAACCGCCGGAGCTACTTGAAGCCGTCTTATACAGCGGTATTTGTTGAGATTCGACGGGGAAAACGGATATGACTGTTGTGAGATTGCGTAGATGAGGGTTGGACTGCACTGACCGAAATGTTGAATCAATCAAGGGGGACATTCTCCAGCGTAACGGAGGATTGAGGAGAAATAAATAAAATATGAATAAGAAAACGACCGAAAACGAGGTGCAAGCTATCGATGCTGCACAGGAGAAAATTATCAATGATTTCTCCATGGTCATTGCCACGGTCAATGGCTCCGGCAGCCAGACCGCAAACCTGGCTCTGATCCGGGCTTTGTTTCACATGGGGATACCTGTTAGTGGGAAAAATCTGTTTCCATCGAACATCAAGGGTATGCCGACGTATTTTACAGTGCGCGCTAATAAGGATGGATTTACCGCGCGGCGCGAAAAGATGGAAATACTCATTGGGATGAACCCAGAAACCTTCGACGAAGATCTGAATGACCTGGTAGAGGGGGGTGTGTGCTTCTACCCTGACCAGTTTGAAGTTCCCGAAACCCGGGATGACGTTACCTTCTATCCCGTTCCAGTTAGACAGATCATCAAGGAGGTGAATCCTCCGCGTGCTCTCGTGAACTACATGCGCAATATGGTCTACGTTGGTGTGGTTGCGGAGATCTTGGGAATTGAGATCGGGGAGATTCGGGAAGCACTCGAGACCCACTTTAAAGGTCGGGAGAAATCTGTCGAGCTCAATATGCAAATCGTAGATGCCTCTGCTTTATGGGCGCGTGAGAATTTGTTCAAAGTGGATAAATACGTCGTGGAGCGGGACAACCAAACCGAGGGTTTGATTATGCTCGATGGGAATACCGCTGGAGCTCTGGGTACGATTTTCGGTGGGATCAGCTTCATCGCTTGGTACCCAATTACTCCCGGTTCCAGCCTGGCTGAAGCTCTTCAATCCCACCTGCCCAGACTGCGGAAAGATGAGGAAACGGGTAAACAAACCTACGCCATTATTCAAGCAGAAGACGAGCTCGCGGCGATCGGCATGATTGTTGGCGCTGGTTGGGCGGGAGCTCGGGCAATGACTTCGACCTCCGGCCCGGGTTTAGCGCTCATGGCTGAATTTGCCGGCCTGGCTTATTACACGGAGATCCCAATCGTGATCTGGGATGTACAGCGCATGGGTCCGAGCACAGGACTGCCGACGCGCACATCGCAGGGGGATATCCTTTTTACTCGTTTCCTGGGGCATGGCGATACACAGCAGATCATGCTGATCCCCGGAAATATCGAGGAGTGTTTCGAGTTCGGCTGGAGATCGTTTGACATCGCTGAGCGGCTGCAAGCTCCGGTTTATGTGCTCAGTGATTTGGATTTGGGGATGAATCTATGGATGTCAAAACCGTTTGATTATCCTGACCAGCCGATGGATCGCGGGAAGGTTCTCACAGCTGAAGATCTGGAGAAGGTCGGGGAATTTGCTCGCTATCGCGATGTTGATGGAGATGGTATTCCCTATCGAACGCTGCCGGGAACAGATCATCCCAAGGCGGCATATTTTCTGAGGGGATCGGGTCACAACGAACAAGCTCTCTATAGTGAGCGACCGGAAGACTATGTAGCAAATCTGGAGAGACTCGCTCTAAAGTATGAAACTGCACGGGGGTACATGCCGAAACCAGTAATTGAAGAGACTGAAGGTGCAAATGTTGGCCTGATCGCCTACGGGTCGGTGGATCCGGCCGTAAATGAAGCGCTTTCACGTTTAGCATCACAGGGGATGAAGATCGACTACCTCCGTCTACGAGCTGTCCCTTTCACGGACGATGTCCATGAATTCATCCGCAAACACGATCGTATCTACGTTGTAGAGATGAACACCAACGGGCAGATGCACATGCTGCTCAGGTTAGAGGTTCCGGATCAGGCTACAAAATTGATTTCACTGGCGCATAACGATGGTCTACCCATGAGCGCCCATTGGGTTACGCAAGCGGTTCTTGAGCTCGAGGGAGGGAATGATGGACAATAAGGCAGGGGACAAGCAAGTGAAACACAAGCTTCCGAATGAAATCGGCCTGATCAAGGCCGACTATCGCGGAAGACCCTCCACGCTCTGCCAGGGGTGTGGACATAATTCAATCTCCAGTCAGATCGTTGCCGCCCTTTATGAACTATCAATTCCGCCAGAGCGGATAATCAAGATGTCAGGGATTGGCTGCTCTAGCAAGAGCCCAACGTATATCCTCAATAGGTCGTTTGGATTTAACTCGCTCCACGGTCGTATGCCGACAGTTACGACCGGCGCGGTGATGGTCAATCATTCCTTGAAAGCGATCGGCATCTCTGGGGATGGGGATACTGCCAGCATCGGCTTCAGCCATTTCAAGAACGTCGTCAGGCGAAATGTGCCGATGGTCTACATTATTGAAAACAACGGGGTGTACGGACTGACAAAAGGGCAATTCTCCGCAACTGCAGACAAGGGGTTGGAGCTAAAGGATGTCGGGGTTAATCCCTTCATGCCGATTGACATCTGCATGGAAGCATTGATCTCGGGAGCGGGTTTCGTTGCCCGTTCTTTTGCCGGGGATCCCCATCAGGTTAAGGAGCTAATAAAGGCGGCGATTCACTTCCAGGGCACAGCAGTCTTGGACATTGTCAGCCCATGCGTAACCTTTGATAACCGTGAGGGGTCCTCGAAAAGTTATCGCTGGGGCCGGTCACGTAAAGAGCCGCTTCATGACATCACCTGGGTTCCGAAGCGTGAGGAGATCCAGATTGAACTAGAACCCGGTGAGGCTCTTGATGTGGACATGCATGATGGTTCCCAGATTAAATTTAGGAAACTGGCGCATGACTACGATCCGACAGATCGAATGTCGGCTTTGAAATTGCTTGAAGAATCCTGCAATCGCGGTGTTCTCATCACCGGTTTGGTTTACATCAATGAAGATACACCGCCTCTTGACGAGACGGAGAATCTCGTCGATCTACCGCTAACCCAGCTTTCAGATGATGCTCTTCGCCCGTCGAAAGAAACACTGGATGCTTTCATCGATAGGTATCGTTAGGGTAAAAAACGTTTGATTATTACGATTTGAATGGGGGCAGTCCACCAAGTTCTTTCTATAGCCTCTCTAATAATTAACTATAGGGGCCGACCCATGTGTCGGCCCACAGCACTCTTGCAAGGTCAAGTTCCTTCAAAATGTCATTTCGAGCGAAGCGAGAAATCCCTAGGAGGTCTCTCGTTCACGTTTCTCCTGTGAGGCGAGAACCACCCTATGCCCGATAATGCTTGCGCATGAACACCAAGAACAGGCTCATTCCCCAATGTAACCCTATCTCCTCGTTCTGGCGTCAAACCCGTCAATTTGTATAATCTTGTTTGAGAGGGTATCCCTTGAGCGCTTTTGGCATTTTCGCGGGGCTTGCAGCGGCGAGCATCTGGGGCGGGATGTACGTTGTCAGTAAAGTTGTACTGGAAGTTATTCCCCCTTTTACATTGCTCAGCCTGCGGCTTCTGCTTGGAATCGTAAGCTTGGCCGTCTTTCTTCCTGGCCAGGGAGGCCTCAAATGGCCTCTAAAACGCCTTCTAGCTGCATTTCTGGTCGGATTCATAGGTTATGGCATCTCATTGGGCCTCCAGTTTGTAGGCACGCACCTGTCAACTGCAGCAAATGCCGCTCTCGTGACCTCAGCTTCTCCAGCGTTCATTCTGATCTTCGGTATCTGGATTCTTGGGGAAAAAGCCACATGGAGCAGGATCGCAGCGTTGGTTCTCTCTTCCGTTGGTGTCATTATTGTTATCGATCCTAGAAGCGTGTTTCTTGGTGGGGATCTTGCACTTGGAAATATTGCCTTACTCGGCGCAGCACTGACATGGGGCTTATATTCCGTGCTGATTAAAAAAGTTGGGGCTAAGATGACAACCGTCGCAGTTAGCTTCATTGCCTTTTTAGGTGGTTTACCTATGAGCTTACCGCTCTCGGCGCTTGAAATCCGGACTGTTGGCATTGGGCAGATTACCCCTGGCGTCCTATTGGGAGTGTTGTATTTAGGGGTAATATCAACTGGGCTGGCTATGTACCTTTGGAATAAATCCCTGGACTTATTAGACGCCGGGTTGGTCTCCCTTTTATTTTTCGCTCAACCGGTTGTAGGTGTGGGCTTGGGGACGATGCTGCTTGGTGAGGAACTCAATCTTAATTTCTGGATTGGCGCATTGCTCATTGGCGGAGGCTTGCTCGTTGCAGCTCGCACAGAGCCGAAAAGTTCAACCGGGGAAGCAGCGGCGTGAGTCTCTGAGGAGGGGTTATATGTCGGGAAGGCAAGGGTGTTTTAGCAAAGGGATGAAGGTGCTCGCGATCGCCGTGGCGCTACTATTCATCCTTGTGTTGCCGTTTACGCTGCTGGGGCGTGACCTGGCAGTGGTGATATTCTCACCGGCGAGGGTTTCCGGGATTCTCCGCAGCCGGCTGCTCGAATCAGGTTTTGTGAACAATATCGCTGCTGAGAGCTTTCTTACGGAGCGATGGTTCGATGAAATGGAGTTTGGGGGTGGAGAGCTGAAGCCGATGTTTCAGTATCTATCGCCGGCTGAGCGAGAGGAGATCCTCATGACTCTCGTGCCGCCCGAGTGGGTCGATGCGCAGCTGGACAATGTTATCCACTCTTTCTTCACCTGGATAGAAAGCGAGCAGCCTGAGCCGCGCATCGCGATTGACCTTGTCCCTCTCAAGGAAGGTCTTCTCAAGGGCGGTTTACGGCGGACGCTCGATACGCTGATCGATTCTTGGCCGAGCTGTACGACGGACGAGATCGAGATCATGAGAGAAGAATTGATGCGAACGGGCGAGATACCGATCGAGATTTGCGAACCGCCCGAACCGTATCGATCGCAGGTCCTGGATTTTGCCGTCGATGAATTGGGGAATCTAATTCGTGGACAACCCGATAAAATTCCACTCATCGATTCGCTCGATGCTTCACCAGCCGAAGTAACCGAGTTCAAAGAAAACTTCCTGTTCTTGAGATCTGTGATGATGTGGGGGTGGTTCTTGCCCGCATCGCTGCTGGGTGTGATCATGATTTTAGTCATCCGCTCAATGCGTGATGTCGGTCAGTGGTGGGGGATTCCACTGCTCCTTGGTGGCCTGCTGTCGCTAGCAGTCCTTGGGGTTGTCAGTGCGGGGCGAGCCGATCTTGTCCGCGACACACTTACCGATTTCGCTCAGATGGGGACACCGTTCTATAGGGCGTTTGAGATTGCATTGCTGGGGATTCTGGTTGCCGCTACTCGTCTCACTTTCTTCCATGCGTCGCTCATTGCGACCGCGGGTTTAGCGCTGTGGTTGATCACGCGCCAATTGAGCAAGCGGGAAAAGCCGCAAATCATCCCCGAGCCTGAGCCGAGCGATATTGCACCAACAGAGCAGTTTTCTGGGATACCTGAGCCACCGCCTGTGCCTCCACTCGGGAGCGGACCGGACGATGAAGAAGGTCCACCATCGGGCATCTTCGGTTGATCATGCTCTTGTTTAGAATGATCGCGAAAGGAGAGTCCGCGGGGATTGACCAAGCTTCACTGTTGAAATCAAGAGATATTTTAGTGGTCAGGGCAGTAGAATTGGGTTCAAATGACCAAGCAATGCCGGTGCGCATAGCCATACAATGACGGATACAGGAATTTCATTTGGCAGGGAGGGATGGAGATGAAAATTGAGCGTGAATCCTTGG
>JAUWDI010000052.1 GCA_030608865.1 Anaerolineales bacterium
GATTATCACCCAGGTTTCGCGCTTCGATCCCTGGAAGGATCCTGAAGGTGTTTTGAAGGTTTTTGAACGGGTCAAAGAGCAAGTCGATTGCCGTTTAATATTTGTATACAACATGGCCAGCGACGATCCGGAGGGGGCAAGAATCCTGGCACAGATGACAGAAGTCGCCAAGGATTTCCTCGCTCGTGGCGATGTGCTCTTTGTGCGTGGGGATGATCCGATTCTCGTCAATGTTATGCAGCGAATCTCGGATATTGTGATCCAAAAATCGACGCGCGAAGGGTTTGGGCTCGTTATCACCGAAGCGATGTGGAAGGGAACACCGGTAGTAGCTTCCAATGTTGGCGGGATCCCGACCCAGATGGTCGATGGCGTCACCGGCTACCTGCTCGAACCTCATGACTACGATGGATTCGCGGAGAAAATAATCGCACTACTTGAAGATAAACGCCTAGCCCAGAAATTGGGCCAACAGGCTAAGGAGCACGTCCGCGACCATTTCCTGATCACGGGACATTTGTTGGATTACATTGATTTGATCCTGGGCTTATAAACATCGCCTAGCTTGCCCCCTTCTTTCCATCAAGACGCGGCTTCGCCCATGTGTGGAGTGCGGAAGCTCTGCTTCTGGTTTTCGGCGTTGCCTGCGGGTTGACGTTAGAACGTATGCACGAATAGATAGACCAATGAAGAGTTTATGAATCGCTTGCTCTTTTCTTCCCCCTAAATCCCCCAAAGGGGGACGGTGGGGGACTCCACTCCCCCACACCCCCTGGATAAAACATCAAACTTTCAGTTCAAACCGACCATGCAAACCAGAATATGTGTAAATATCGTTATCTCGGACTTTTTTCCCCTAGGCGATGGACATACGCGCGGGTCAGCTTGTCGGCTAATTATGCTGTGGTTGTCAGCAGAATCCAGACGCCTGCATGCTATAATTCGCGCGCCGGGGCACCCATGCCCCGAAATTATGTTTTGGAGTAAGTTAAATTGGATTCTATGGAAGACATCCCCTCATCTGACCCCCCCCTTGATGCTGTCGTAAACGGAGAAGATATTTGGCATGTGTTGGAGGCAACGGAGATCGTTCATGCGCTCCAAACATCGCCCAAACAAGGGTTAAGCAAAGAAGAAGCGCGTAGGCGCCTCGAGCAATTCGGCCCCAATGAACTTGAAGAAGCCGAAAAACCATCTCTGTATCGATTGATTTTTGAGCAATTCAGGAATTTCATCGTCATTGTTCTTATCGTTGCCGCCCTTGCAGCTGCGCTCCTCGGCGATTACATCGAAGCCGCTGCCATCTTGGCCATTGTGGTGCTCAATGCCATTCTGGGCGTTGTCCAAGAACGCAAGGCTGAAGAGGCGCTAGCCGCACTCCGGCGGCTTGCCGCTCCTGACGCGCTTGTTCTTCGTGATGGGCGGCGGCAGACCTGCCCGGCACGCGAATTGGTCCCGGGCGATATCGTGTTTCTGGAGGCAGGGAATTTTATCCCCGCTGATCTGAGGCTGATAGAGACGGTCAATTTGCGCATCGAAGAGGCTGCGCTAACGGGCGAATCCGTGCCAGTCACAAAAGATGCTTCTCTCGTCCTCACACAGGACATGGCGCTGGGCGATCGCCGCAATACGGCCTTCAGCGGGACAGTCGTTTCCTACGGGCGCGGTAGCGGCGTCGTTGTCAGCACAGGAATGCGCACGCAAATCGGCATGATCGCCGCCATGCTCCAGGCTGTGCAGGAGGAACCGACTCCGTTGCAGCGCAAGCTTGACCAGCTTGGGAAGGTTCTCGGGATAGCGGCTCTGGTCGTGTGTGCGCTTGTGTTTGGGGTCGGCTGGATTCGCGGGATTGATACGCTCGAGATGTTCCTGGTCGCGGTCAGCCTGGCAGTTGCAGCTGTACCGGAGGGATTGGCTGCCGTCGTGACGATCACGCTTGCGCTTGGTATGCAGGAGATGATCACTCGCCATGCACTCATACGACGGCTTTCCTCAGTCGAGACGTTAGGATCGACGACGGTGATCTGCTCGGACAAGACCGGTACGCTCACACAAAACCAGATGACCGTAACTCGCATGTGGGTTGATGGCACGACATTCGAAATATCAGGGGGAGGTTTTGGCCAAACCGGGGATTTCAAGGTTGATGGCGGGGTGGTGGATTTGCGTGATTATCCCGCCTCGACGACGGTTTTATGGGTCGCCACGTTAGCGAACGATGCACAGATTGAGGCTGAACCAACTACGGATGGGGATAACGCATCCCGTGTAATCGGTGATCCAACAGAGGCGGCGCTATTAATAGCGGCGGCCAAAGCGGGAGCCTTCCGGGACAGACTTGAGGAAGCGTATCCAAGGATCGATGAGATCCCCTTTGATTCTTCCCGTAAGCGGATGACAACGGTACATAAGATCGTTGATCCGGCGGCGGATGATGCAAGCCCATTCTACGATAGCGAATTGCGTGAGTGGGAGATTGCGGCGATAAAAGGCGCGCCGGATGTTGTATTAGGCCTGTGTACTCAGTATCAGAAGATGGATGATACAACTGCACCAATAACAGATGAGATCCGTGAAAGCATCTATGAGGTGAATGCACGCATGGCACGCTCTGCCTTGCGGGTCATAGCAGTGGCTTTCCGCGTGGAGCCCGATGTCCCCGACGATGCAACACCGGAGAAGGTCGAGCACGATTTAATATTTGTTGGCCTGATGGGCATGATCGATCCGCCGCGTCCGCAAGTCAAACCCGCTATCGCGAAGGCACGCCAGGCCGGAATTCGTACGTTGATGATCACCGGCGATTTCCCGGATACAGCGGAGGAGATTGCCGAAGAGATTGCTCTGCTCCAACCGGGGCATGGAGTCCTGACAGGGTCGCAGCTAGATGCTATGGACGATGATGCTCTTAAAGAGAAGGTTGAGACAACCGGGGTCTTCGCGCGCGTCTCTCCGGAGCACAAGGTTCGCATCGTCGATGCGCTGAAATCACACGGTGAGATCGTAGCGATGACTGGGGACGGTGTGAATGATGCACCGGCGTTGAAACGGGCGGATATCGGTGTGGCAATGGGGGTTACCGGGACGGATGTCGCCAAGGAAGCTGCGGACATGGTCCTTACGGACGACAATTACGCCAGCATCGTCGATGCCGTCGAGCAAGGAAGAGTTATCTATAGCAACATTCGTAAGTTTGTCTTTTATTTACTGTCCTGCAACATGGCAGAAATTGCGGTTATCTTTATCGCCATCTTGGCGGGTCTCCCCTCGCCGCTGACTCCTATTCAACTCCTATGGCTTAACCTGATTACAGATGGCGCTCCCGCCCTGGCGTTGGGGATGGAAAAAGGGGATCCAGACATTATGGTTCAACCCCCGCGACCACCTGACGAGCCTGTGATCAACAGCCCAATGCGCATTCACATTGGTATCCAGACCGTGGCGATCGCCTCGGTCACGCTAGCGGCATATTGGATGGGCATCCAACTTTTTCCCGGAATTCCGGAAGAGGCGAAGACGATGGCCTTCGCCACGCTTTCCTTCTCTGAACTCTTACGGGCGTTCACCGCACGTTCGGAACACTATCCCCTGCATAAGATCGGACTTTTCAGCAACAAGTGGATGCTCTATGCAGTAGCGACGTCGATGCTGCTCTTGCTCGCCGTTATCTATATCCCCTTCCTTCAACCGATTTTCAACACCGTGCCTTTGGGTTGGGCTGAATGGCAGATCATACTGCCTTTGTTGTTTTTCCCCGCCATTGTCGCAGAGATAAGCAAATGGCTGATGGGCATACAACGGAAGGTTGCGCGGGCTGCATAGGAGTCGATGGCAGGATAAGATTCAACTCGTGTTAACAGAACGCCCCCGCCTGCACTGAACCGACAGGGGCGATAAGAAATCTTGGATACCAACTGTTCTTTATTTTACGATTTCACCGTAGAGCTCGGGGCGCCGGTCTTTGAAGATATCGAGCTCATATTCTCCGGTGATGAAAACGCGACGCTTCTGATCACTGAGCGAGGGATCGATATCGGCATAGAGGATCGTTTCTTCTTCTCCGTCGGCTTGTGCCAGAACTTCGCCGTCGGGTCCGATGATGAGACTATGACCCAGGAAGCGCGCCCCGCGCTCCTCCCCGATACGATTGGCGGCTACGAGGAAGATGCCATTCTCGGCGGCTCTAGTTCGGGCGACAAAATCCGGGTAGAGGGTGGCGGCGCTGGGCCAAGCGGTGGAGATTAATACGATCTGGGCGCCCATGAGTGCGAGTGCACGACAGGGCTCAGGGAAACGCAGATCATAGCAGATGAGCGTTCCCACCCGGCCGATAGGGGTCTTTAACGGTGGGAGCAGCTCCTCGCCGGAAGCGATGAAGCGATCTATGCCAAGGTGGGGCAAGTGGGTTTTCCGGTATCGCCCGAGGATGCCATCCGGTCCGGTGACGAGCGCGGTGTTGAAAACGCGCCCGCCATCGTCTTTCTCGAGAACTCCGACCATGATGGTTGCGTCCAGTTCTTTGCAGGTTTGCGATAAGCGCTCACTAAGGGGACCGGGGATGCTCTCGGCTACAGCCTGCGCCTCATTCAGGCTCAAGTCATAGCCAGAGAGAGCGCATTCAGGAAAGACAACCAGCCTGGCTCCGGCTGTTACTGCCTCTTCAAAGCTGAGGAGGATGGATTGAAGGTTCTTTTCAACTTTAAGCAATTCGGGTCTCATTTGTACTGCGGCGACTCGTTCCATGGGTGTATTGCCTTTCTATGAACCACTCCGAGAAAATAGAAATTACCTAAACAGTATACTGGACTTGGTTTAACTCAATATTCAATAAAACGAAAAGTTCGTTTCTGGGGAGGTGACACTTGATACCACAGCTACTCAACCTGGAACCATGGTGGCGATTTGCAGCAGCTCTCCTCATCGGAGCGCTCATTGGGTTGGAGCGCGAATTTGTCCAACAGCGTAGCGGTGAACAGGAATTCGGTGGAATCCGAACTTTCGCGTTAATGTCGCTCCTGGGGGCGGTCGCGGCCTTCCTCACAGATCAGTATGGTCCCCTAATCTTTTTAGCAGTTTATTTGGGTTTGATCCTTCTTCTTTGGGCGAGCCTGCTGGCATCGTCGATGCGGGGCGTCGAAGAAGGGATCACCACCGAGGTAACGGCGCTGTTAGTCCCGCTTTTTGGGGCGATGATGATTTGGAACCAACCGGTGGTTGCAGCAGCGCTCGGCGTAATCACGGCGCTGATCCTGGCTTTGAAACCGCGTTTGCACGGAGCTGCCCGACGCATGAGTGCCGAGGACCTGCGGGCAACGCTGGAGTTCTCGATCATAACGGCAGTTGTGCTGCCCCTACTCCCCAACGAAGGATTTGGTCCTTATGGAGTTCTAAATCCCTTCCAGATCTGGCTGTTCGTTGTTTTCATTTCCGGGATCGGTTTCTTGGGTTATGTGTTGATGAAATATCTTGGGCCAGAACGGGGCATTGGCATCACCGGGCTTCTTGGTGGTTTGGTCAGCAGCACGGCCACAACATTGAGCTTCGCCGGGAGGAGCAAAACGAGTGCGGGACTTTCAACAGTATTGGCGCAGGGAATCTTGCTCGCATCCTGTGTGATGTTCCCGCGCGTGCTGATTGAAGTAGCAGTTGTGAATCCCGGATTGGTGAGTCAGGTTGTTGTCCCTCTCGCAACGATGCTTATCGCTGGCGTGATCGCCGTTTACGTATTATGGCGCCTTGGGCGCGCAGAAGAGACACCCGATCATGGGGGTGTTGAATTATCAAACCCACTACGGTTAAAAACAGCCATCACTTTCGGGCTTGTTTTCGCTGTCGTCCTCGTAGCGGTCGAGGCCGCAAACGAGTATTTTGGCAGCGCGGGTGTTTATATTGCCAGCATGCTCGCGGGGATCACGGATGTCGACTCGATCACGTTGAGTGTATCTAATTTGTCAGTGAAGGGTTTGTTGGATGGGCGGGTTGCGGCTATAGCCATTATCCTGGCGACAATCATGAACACAATAGCGAAAGCCGTAATGGCGATGGTCTTGGGTACCCCACGGTTGAGACGCCTGGTTTCACGTGCGTTCGGGTTCGTAGTTCTAGCAGGATTAATAAGCGGAGCGGTGATTTTTCTGCTTTGATAAAAAAAGCCACAAAGCGTGGAGCGATTCTCTTCAACTCCCGGGGTGAGATATGTTCGCGAAGGCCTATTGAAGCCGCTCCAGGATTGTCGCTGTAGACATGCCATGACCGATGCACATGACCTGCAATCCATAGCGCTTATCATACGTCTCGAGCTCATGGAGCAATTTCGTCATTAAGACCGCCCCGGTTGCGCCAAGAGGGTGCCCATGGGCAATGGCGCCCCCATCCGGATTGACCTTCTCTGGGTCTGCGTGAAGTTCCTCAAACCAGGCCAGAACGACGGAAGCGAACGCTTCATTAATCTCAATAATATCGATCTGGTCGAGAGCCATACCCCCTTTAGAGAGCACCATTCGCGTCGCTGGGATGGGCGCGTCGAGCATCAACACCGGGTCGGAACCGATGACAGCACGCGCTACAATGCGCGCCAA
>JAUWDI010000171.1 GCA_030608865.1 Anaerolineales bacterium
AATGATTACGAATAAAGACGGGGAACGCGTTTCAGAATCCCGCTTGTGACCTCGTAGTTTATCGTCCCCCAGCGATCAGCCACGTCTTCTGCGCTGATCCGTTCCCCCTCCTGTGAGCCGATGATCACAACCTCATCCCCAGGCTGGGCGTTCGGGAGTGCGTCGAGTTGGACCATAATCTGATCCATCGTCACACGGCCGACGACCGGAACCCGCTTTCCTCCCACAAGAACCTCGTTCCCATCGACGCGCCGGAAACCGTCCGCATAACCAACCGGAACTGTCCCGATCCTCTCCTCAGACGACGTTGTGTAAATGTGCCCATAACTGATCCCCCGTCCAGGCGGGAGCACCTTGACCTGAGAGAGGCTGGATTTCCACGTGAGCGCCGGCCGCACGACACCCGGCAGTTTACATGCGCTTGAGGGGTGCAGCCCATACATCGCGATTCCCACCCGTACGAGGTCATACCACGCCTCCGGTCTGCGCAGCGCAGCAGCCGAGTTCGCACAGTGCACCAACGGAGGGCGAAGACCCGATGATTCCCAACTGGATATGATTTCGCTAAATATCCGCAGCTGTGAATCTGTGCTGGTCGGATCCGACTCATCGGCCTTCGCAAGATGGGTGAATACACCTTCGAGATGAACGGATGGTATTCGCCCTGCCTCTTGAGCCAGAGATGATGCCTCTTCCGGCTTTACGCCCACACGGCTCATCCCGGTGTCGATTTTCAGATGGACGTTCGCCTGACGGCCGACCTTCTCCGCAGCTCTGGTAATATCGGTAAGCTGCGCTTCATTCCAATAAGTTAACGAGACATTATCATCAATTAACGCTTCCATCCGCCCTGATGGAGTAGAGCCCAGGAGAAAGATCGGTTCGCCGATGCCTGCCGCTCGCAGCTCAAGCGCTTCCCCCGCACGGGCGACGCCTAACCAACTCGCTCCCGCTTTGCACGCCGTTTTTGCGATCTGTATCGCCCCATGCCCGTAGGCTTCAGCCTTAACGACCGCCATGAATTGTCTGCCCGTACTCTGCAAGAAGTAGCGGACGTTCTCCTCAATCGCCCCGAGATCGACTTCAACCCAGGTGGAATAGATGTCTTTAGAATTCATGGCGCTGAGTATAAAGGCGGCACCCAGAGATGACAACTTATCGATGGCATGGGTATAATCGAGCGCTATGAGACTGCGAAGGGAACGCTTCCTGAAGACCGCTGACATCATCATCGCCTTGAGCTGCCAGCGGGGGATCCGTTGTGATGGATGATTTCAGCTTTCACCTGACTGCACAGGATGGGCGCGGACGAGCAGGGACCCTGCAAACCCCGCACGGCGAGCTGCTCACGCCCGTCTTCGCGCCGGTGGGTACCCAGGCGACGGTCAAAGCCTTGACGCCGCGTCAAATCGAGGCGGCAGGTGCAACGCTCGTCCTGGCGAATACCTACCATCTTTTCCTGCGTCCTGGAGCGGAGACGATCGCCTCTCTTGGGGGGCTGCACGCATTCATGGGCTGGCAGAAACCGATCCTCACGGATTCCGGCGGCTTTCAGGTCTTTTCGCTAGCTAAACAACGCGAGATCGATGCGGATGGGGTTACGTTTAAATCCCATCTCGATGGAACAACCCTTCGCTTCACACCAGAGAGCGTCATCGCCATCCAGGAACAACTCGGCGCGGACATCATCATGGCCTTCGATGAATGCCCTGCCCCATACGACCGCAGCGAGAATGAGGCCGCCCTCGTCCGGACCCACGCCTGGGCTGAGCGCTGCCTGGCAGCGAAGAAGCGGGACGATCAAGCGCTTTTCGGAATCTTGCAGGGCGGTGTGTTCTCCGATTTACGCGCACAGTCCGCGCAATTCATCGCCAGTCTCGATTTCCCGGGAATCGCCATCGGGGGGCTTTCTGTCGGCGAAACGAAAGCGGAGATGCAGGCGATGCTTGAAGTCATCGATGATGTGCTGCCTGCGGATCGACCGAGGTACTTGATGGGCGTCGGCAGCCCGGAGGATCTCGTCGAAGCCGTGCAACGCGGGGTGGATCTCTTCGACTGTGTCCTACCAACGCGGATGGCACGCAACCACAGCGCACTGACCCGGCGCGGACGGATGAACATGCGCAAAGCGCAGTACGCTGACGATGAACGATCGCTGGATCCAGAATGCTCCTGCAACACCTGTACGACCTTCAGCCGGGCCTACATCCGCCATCTATGCACTGCAGGGGAGATGCTCGCCGCCACGCTGCTCTCCATCCACAACATCTATATGCTCACCGCTCTCGCCGCCGATCTCAGGAATTCCATCATCGCTGGTAATCTGGAGAGTTTTGCGGCTGAATTCCGTGCTCATTTCAACAAACACCGACAAGACGTGGAGTGATCGATGACACCTTTTCAAGCCTTCGTACTCGGGATCGTGCAAGGAGTAACCGAATTCCTCCCCGTCTCTTCCAGTGGTCACCTGGTGCTCGTACCCTGGCTTCTCAACTGGCAGTTTGACCCCACAACTGCATTCATCTTCGACGTCCTGATCCAGTGGGGGACTACGCTAGCGGTCATCATATACTTCCGGCGAGAACTCCTGAGTATGTTCTCTGCTGCCCTGCACGGAATTCTTCAGCGGCGCCCGTTCGATGAACCCGATGCCCGCCTGGCGTGGTTGATCCTCTTGGGCAGCATCCCGGCTGCAGTCTTGGGACTTTTACTCAAACCAGTCGTCGAGAAAACATTCGACAGCCCGCTCGTAGTCTCACTCTTTCTCTTGGTTACTGCAGCCATCCTCTTCATCAGCGAACGCCTCCACCGCGCTGACAAGCCTATGAAGGAATTGAGTTGGGTGGATTCACTATGGATCGGCCTTGCGCAGACCCTGGCCCTTTTCCCGGGGATTTCACGCTCCGGATCCACGATTGCAGGCGGTTTGCTGCGCTCGCTGAAGCGGGAAGATGCAGCTCGTTTCTCTTTCCTCCTGTCGATCCCAGCCATGCTCGGCGCGGGTATTATCGCTTTGTTGGATCTGGCAGCCATCCCTGACCCGGG
>JAUWDI010000114.1 GCA_030608865.1 Anaerolineales bacterium
ACGCGATTCGTAGTGGGCGCATTCTCAACCTGCTCTTTCTATAGCGTTTCAAACCGTCTAACTACGTTCGTTCACCCGACCAATCACACCTGCTCCGCATCGATCTCATCGAGCAGCACCTCATCCTGCCGCAGGCTGCGAAAGCGCATGATGAGGGAGACGATATACAGGCCAATGGTCCCGAGGATTACGGCATAACCGGCGATCATATAATTTAAAGTGTCCGCTGGACCTTCCTGAAACATCATAGTCTCTACTCCTTTTGTGCCCCTACTCAGCGCGGGGCAAACGCCTGGATTGCACTTCGTTTGAGCTTCTTATTATCTCAGGTCGAGAGAGCTCGCAGCTTGCGTTCCTCTATCTTCTCCTTCTGTTGCTGCAGCCGCAGGCGATACCAGAGCAAGGTGATATAGATCAGCGTGAATGTAAACAGGCTGAAGAAAAATGCCACCCTCATTTCCGCGTTCATGTCGAAGGCGCCTAGCGCCGTGGGGTCGGAGCTGCCAACAACAACGGGGTGAATCGTGCGAAAGATGCGGATCGATGCGAAGGTAATCGGTACGCTGATGAAGCCCACGATGCCATACACAGCACTAAAGCGAGCGCGGCGATCGGGGTCGTCAATCCCCTGCCGCAGCATGAGGTAAGCGATATAGATCAACAGCATGATCGTCGCCGTTACCAGGCGTGGATCCCAGGTCCACCATGTGTTCCAGATCGGGCGAGCCCAGATCGAGCCCGTCACGATATTAATAAAGGTGAAGACAACACCAATCTCGACCGACGCTGCGGCAATCCGATCCCAGCGCTCCTCTCCGCGAATCAGATAAATCACCCCGACGATAGCCGTGACGAGAAACGCCAGCGCTCCCACCCACCCTGCGGCGACGTGAAAATAGAACACACGCTGTACATCGCCCATGATCGCCTCTTGAGGTGCCCATAAGAGCACGAGGTACAAGGCGACGACGAACACTGCGCCGGTCAACCAACTCAACACTATTAGAGCCTTAGGTGTACGTCCCATTATTCTCCTCCGATGATCTTATTGCACCTTGCAAGTGCTTGAACACTACATCCGCCCTTGTATCGTCACATCGTCCGCACAGATAGGTCCTCTTATTCCTCGACGACGAAGTCAAAGACCATAAACGCAACCGCAATGAAGATCACGTCGTAGACAATCATCACATTTATCCAGGGCATGATTTCCGCCATCTCATAACCCTGGAGGAAGCCGTTGCTCGCCTTTACAGCCGCGAGCAGAAGCGGGATCATCACCGGGAAAAGCAGTATTGGTAGCAGTACGTCTCGCGTGCGCGCCTGGACAGCCATCGATGCTAACAATGTGCCAACCGCAGTATAACCTATCGATCCAAGAAGGATCACGAGGATCAACCCCGGTTGAAAGAGATTTACATTATAGAGCACGCTATACATCGGCAGGATGATCGCTTCTACGATGAGCATGAAGAATAAGTTGCCGATCGCTTTGCCAAAGAATATTGCACTGCGGTCCACCGGCGTAAGCAGCAAACCGTCGAGACAGCCGCGGTCCTTCTCAATCGCCATCGAGCGATTGAGCCCCAGTGTGCCTGCAAAAGCGAAGGTGACCCATAGGACGCCCGAGGTGACGGCCTCACGTGTACGGATATCCAACTCGAGGGCGAAGTTGAATATAATAATCACAACTGCAGCGAAAACCAGCATCGCCCCAATCAATTCACGGCTGCGGAATTCAGCAGCGATATCTTTCCAGACGATGGCGGCAATCGAGCGCAGATATGCCCACAATGAGCTATCCGCTCGGGACTCGTTCTTCTGTTCAATAAAATCTGTCATAGGAGGTGTTTCAGACACGGGTCACCGATCGATAAAGTTCTGTGAGTTGTATGGGGTTGAGAGCGTCGGTGCTCTCGGAGGCAGTAATGACCCCTTTCGAGAGAATGTCCACCCGATCTGCGAGATCGGCAGCCCGGGATATGTCGTGGGAGGTCATGACCACCGTTCGGCTGGCGGAGGCGATCTCTCGCAGAAGACTATCCAGCATTGCCGCTGCCTCTTGGTCGAGACCGGTATGCGGCTCATCGAAAAGCAGGATATCGGGCCGGTGAAGTATCGCGCGGCCGATAGCCAGGCGCTGCTGCATCCCGCGCGAGAATTCGCGCACCAGATCCCGCCTGCGGGGATAGAGACCGACGAGGTGCAGCACCTCATCTATCCGTTGGTTCAGATCACGAACGCCATACATCCAACTATAAAAACGCAGGTTCTGTTCTGCGGAAAGATCACCGTAGAGTAAAGGTTGATGGGATACAACACCCAGCCGCCGTCGTACAGCAGCAGCTTCTGCTGGTAAATGATGACCGGCCACAATCACCTCGCCCATTTTGGCGCGGGAGAGTGTGGCGAGGATGCGCAGAAAAGTCGTCTTCCCGGCACCGTTAGGGCCCAGCAAAGCGACGAACTCACCTTGCCCAACCTGAAAATCCAAGCCGCGCAGAACGGGTTTTGGGCCGAACGTCTTTACCAGGCGCCTGACCTTAATCATGCTCCGCCGATTCAAGGAGTGCCTTTAAGGTACGCTTGAGCTCCTCACGACGTTTCCTGTAGACCGTTTCTGTGATCTCTCCTGCCTCAAACCTATCATCTAGCGCGGCGATTTCGCGGATTAGCGCTTCGCGATCGTGGGGTTCCTCGGGCGCGGTTTCATCGTCGTATTCAACGGTTGACTCCCGCCCTTGATACCACCTCCACCAAATAAAGAAGAGGGCAATTAAGGTTAACCCCAGGGCAACAGCGCCGACGATCAGGTTGGTTGTTGAAGAAGAGCCCGTCTGTGCAGGATGCCTGCCCGAGAGGCGCAATTCCAGTGTTTCTCCCTTTTCAAGCGGGTCCATCCTATAACTTTCCATGACCAACCCACCCATGTCGCGCGCGCCCACTTCACTCAGCCCCTCACCACTAATCGAGGGAGGGCCCTGCGTTTTCAAAATGACGATTGCCTCTACGGGGTAGTCTACGGGCTGTTGATAGTCCAGGCTGCGTTCATAGGGCAGCGTGAAACTAAAGTAGACTTCCACTGCTTCCCCAGGAATAAACGCCTCGTGCATCACAAACCCATCCGCGTCTTCTGTGAAACGCATCAACTCAGGCGAGTCAGCGAAATACAGATTGCTGAAATCCTTCGGCAACGTAATCCGAATATCATTAAACCCGTCTTGTCCAGCAATCGTCCGGTCGCCGGTATTCGTCATGAGCAGCAATTGGGAAACTTCAACTACACCTTCGATAGAGAAATCGAAGATCAGATGCAATCGGTCTATAACGAGGTTGCTGTCATCCGTTGTGGTTTCGAAAACCGTCAAGGGAAGCACAAGCGAGAGGCTGTCTTCCAACATATGTCCTGCTGTGTTGAAATATCGCACTTCTTGATACTCCGTTAAAGCGCCAAAGATGCGGCCGGGGATAATCTCCAAATCCTGGACTTCAAACATGCCGTCGGCATCGACCGGGATTTCCTCTTCGAATACCAGTTGATTCCCATCGAAGGCAATAAATGTAACTTCCAGGTCCTGCGGGAGATCCGCTCCCTCCGTTCCGTTTTCGATTGAACCGTATACTGACCCAGTGCTCGCGTCAGAGGTTGGTTCCGCTGCTTCTATTTCCTCGCTAAAGGCGAGTGTACGCACATAAGCTGCTGCGGCAATACGTTCGCTCTCGCTTAGTATTCCCTCAAGCGCAGGCATTGAACCTACGCCATTGGTGATCACTGCGTAATAATCATCGAGCGATGTATTGGTGAAAAGCTTCGCATCACGCAGGTCCACAGCAGGCGCCAGGGCTTCCCCGCGCTCACCATGGCAGTCGATGCAGGTCTCTTGAAAAACAATCGCACCCTGCTCGAGTTGGTCCGACAAAACGCTCAGTGATAGTGCGTAGGCGACCACATCCCAGCGCTGAGCGTCGCTTAAATTCACGAAGGGAGGCATGAACCGTTCCATCCTGCCCTGCGTGACGGTAAGATACCAATCGGAAGGCAGCGCGCCAGAGGCGAATGCCGGATCGCCTAACAAAGAAGGCTGGATTTCCAGATTCGCGGACATCGCACCGCCCCCCACCCCTGCGGGGCCATGGCAGACTGCACAGTTTTCCAGATAAAGCTGCTCCCCCTGGTTCGGATCCGGTGGTCTCTCCGGGGTTGAGCGTTCTTCCACCCGTGTTGCCTGCGCCTCAGGTGCGGGTCGCTGCTGCGTCGCTTGCGGTGTTGGTTCAGCAGCCTGACGAGTCGCCA
>JAUWDI010000022.1 GCA_030608865.1 Anaerolineales bacterium
ATGCTCTTTCAGGCACCAGATGCGTCGGCACCCATCCGTATGCAGGGAGCATATGTCTCTGAGGATGAGTTAAACCGATTGATCCAATACTGGAAGATCGCCAATTTGGGAGAAGAGATCGAGGAACAGGATGTGACACCTGTTGAAAGTATTCCGCCAGATGTCGATCTTAAGCAGGCACCCCTATGGGACGAGATGGCTGAAGAAGATGATGACCTCGATCCACTATTTAACGAAGCTGTTTCGGTCATTCGCGGGGTTCGGCGCGCTTCAATCTCGCTGTTACAACGCCATCTGCGGATTGGATACACACGCTCCGCACGACTCGTGGATCAACTTGAAGAGCGGGGCATTATTGGCCCCGCGAAAAGCGGCTCGCAACCAAGAGAGGTCCTTGATTACGGCGATCTCACCCCGCCAGATGAGCAAGGGTGATCACCGTTCATCAAAACGGCAACAGCCCAAGCAGTCATCGT
The DNA here is from genome assembly GCA_030608865.1 of Anaerolineales bacterium. The sequence continues at coordinate 477 of JAUWDI010000022.1, forward strand.
GAGTGTGAATGGTGATTCATTGCAGCTAGCGTTGTCTCATGCTATCATTGCGGAGGTCACAAACCTAACGTAACACTGCGGCAACGTTGAGGTTTGTGAACGAGGTGATTTGGGAGAAGAAAAAATCGTTCTCGCCGCAACATTCTAATGGAGGAATGTAACATGCAGAAGAAATTATTAGCCGTTCTGTCGCTTCTTATCATCGCAGCGTTTGTACTTGTTGCGTGTGCTCCAGCAGCGACACCTGCGCCGGAGGAACCGGTAGTCGAAGAGCCTGAGCCGGCGGAAGATCTACCCACGGTTTGTCTTGTCACGGACTTGGCGGGTGTTGATGACCGGAGCTTCAACGCCAGCGGCTGGCAAGGTGTGACCGACGCAGTCGCGGCCGGTTACGCCAACGCTGATCCGATCCTCCTGGAGTCGGATGCCGCGGAAGACTACCAGCCGAACATTGATGGTTGCTTGTCTCAGGGAGCCGACCACATCGTGACAGTCGGATTCGCGTTGGGCGAGGCAACGGCCACCAACGCGGCGGCGAATCCCGATGTCCTTTGGACGATCATTGACGTCGGCGGCCTTGGACTAGACAACGTCCGAGAGCTGGTCTACCAGACCGATGAGGCAGCCTTTGTGGCTGGGTATCTGGCGGCCGGGACGAGCAAGACTGGTATCCTGGGGACTTACGGTGGTGCGAATTTCCCGACGGTGAGCATCTTCATGGATGGTATGACGCGGGGAGTCGCCTACTACAATGAGCAGAAGGGAACCGACGTTCAGGTGATCGGCTGGGACGTCGACACTCAAGACGGCATGTTTACAGGGAGCTTCTCGGACATGGGGCTGGCCCGAACAACCTGTGAAGGTATCCTCGATGAAGGCGCCGACGTTATGCTGCCGGTCGGCGGAGCCATCAACCTGCCATGCGGTGATGCCATCATCGCTCGCGGCGCTGATGCAGCGCTCATCGGCGTGGACGCCGACGCGTTCTTCGCCATGCCGGATACATACAAGGACCTTTGGCTGGTCACAATCGAGAAGGGCATTGCCGTTCAGGTCACGCGTTCGATTCAAGCGCATGCTGAAGGAAACTGGACACCCGGAGGCACCGTCGGCACCGCTGCCAACGGCTCAGTCGGCCTGTCTGAGTTTCACAGCTGGGACGCGAAGATCTCGGATGATTTGAAGGCCGAGGTTGCTGACCTCTTCCAGGCCGTTATCGATGGAGACGTGGACGCGGCTTTCACCCCGGTACAGTAACGGACGCTCTATGATGAGCAAAGAAGCCCACGCGTTTTCACGCGTGGGCTTCCAGTTAATTTAATTTCTAACGATCGCGTCGCGCGAGGAGGTACATCCTTGGCTCTGGAATTACGGAATATAACAAAGCGTTTCCCGGGCGTACTCGCCAACGACGATGTGAATCTCTCTGTTGAAACCGGAGAGATTCTTGCCTTACTAGGCGAGAATGGGGCTGGCAAGACGACCTTGATGAATATTCTCTACGGGTTGTACACGCCAGAGACTGGAGAGGTCCTCGTTGACGGGGATCGCCTGCAATTATCCTCCCCTTCGGACTCTATTGCTGCCGGGATTGGTATGGTACACCAACATTTTATGCTGGTACCGGTCTTTTCCGTTACCGAAAATGTCATTCTTGGTATGGAGCTGGCCAATGCCGTCGGTTGGCTCGACAGAGAAGCCGGATCGCAGATCGTTGAAGATATCTCTAAACGCTATCATTTGGACGTTGATCCCAACGTGCTTGTTGAAGACCTCCCGGTAGGTGTCCAGCAACGAGTTGAGATTATCAAGGTGCTCAGCCGTGAGGCGCGTTACTTGGTGTTCGATGAGCCGACCGCAGTCTTGACACCTCAAGAGGTAGAAGATTTCTTTCAGATCATCCAAGGACTCAGAGACGACGGCAAAGGAATCATTTTTATTAGCCATAAACTAAAAGAAGCGCTCAAGATCGCGGACAGAATTGTCGTGATGCGAGACGGGAAAATCGTGGATGAAGTTCTGCCAGACCGTGTCAGCGAGGAGCAACTTGCTGAATTGATGGTGGGAAGACCGGTTGAGCTCATCGTGCAAAAAAAGTTAGCCGAACCGAAGGAGCCAGTCCTGATTATTAATAACCTCGTAGCCCTTGACGACCGCGATCACCGTGCAGTCGACGACGTCTCCTTTGAAGTGAGAGCTGGGGAGATCGTTGGGATTGCGGGCGTGCAGGGTAACGGGCAAACGGAATTAATTGACTCAGTCATGGGGATCCGAGTGCCATTGTCAGGTTCCGTGCTCATTGGTGGGAAGGATGTCACAAGCGCCTCACCGCGTGAGATGCATCGCATGAGCGTCGCTCACATCCCGGAGGATCGTCAAGGGAGTGGATTGGTTATCGATTTTACCGTAACTGAGAATTTGATACTAGATGGATACTATGTCCCTCCATATTCTCGGGGCATTCAAATGGATTGGCGCAAAGCGGCCGAATCGGCAGAGCGCCTCGTGGACGAATATGACGTCCGCACGCCCAGCATTGACACGCAAGTGTTGTCCTTGTCGGGTGGCAACCAACAAAAGATAATTGTGGCAAGGGAATTTGACCGCGATGTGAAGCTGATTGTGGCATCTCAACCAACGCGAGGAATTGATGTGGGTTCGATCGAGTATATCCATGCTCGGATTGTCGAACAAAGGGACAAGGGTGCGGCTGTGCTGATTGTCTCATCTGAGCTCGACGAGGTCATGGCGCTTTCTGATCGAATCCTCGTTATGTATAGGGGCGAGATCGTCGGTGAATTTGATCCCAAGAAGGATTCAACCACCAAGATAGGTCTTGCCATGCTTGGAGGGACCAAGTGACCGACTCTGTTGACTCGCCCCAACCGAATCCCGAGAAAGCACCGCCCAAGGACCAGCAGTCGAGTTCGTTTGCACGGATAACCGGTGTCGGTACCGGTCTGGGTAGAGCATTACTGCTGCCTACGCTCGCTCTGCTATCGGCATTGATCATTGGGGCGTTTCTTATCGCGTTCACGGACCTCGAAGCCTTGACCTTACTTAATAAAGACTTGCTCGGAGCTCTTCGTCTGATGGCCGATGGCGTCTGGGCGGCTTACAAGGCTCTGTTCGGCGGGGCCTTCGGCTCAATTTATGGAGTGTCCGAGACGCTCTTTGCCGCCACTCCCTTGATCCTCACAGGGCTGGCAGTAGCGCTTGGTTTCCGAGCGGGGTTATTCAATATCGGAGTCACTGGTCAGATGTTAATCGGCGGGATGGCAGCCATTTGGGTCGGGCTTCACATCACCCTGCCCGGATTTCTACATATTCCTCTGGCTCTGTTAGCGGCAATACTCGGAGGTGCTATCTGGGCTGGCATCTCCGGATTTCTGAAAGCCAGGACTGGAGCGCATGAGGTCATTACGACGATTATGCTTAATTTCATCGCCCTCTTCCTGGTCGAGTTCCTGCTCAAAACCCCTGCGTTTCAGGACCCCAGTAGGAACAATCCCATCTCCGAGCAACTTCCCCCATCAGCACGGTTTCCGGAGATCTTCGGAAGCGACTACCGGGTCACGATCGGTCTCCTGATAGCAGGATTGGCGGTTATCTTCGTGAACTGGCTCCTGTTCAGGTCTTCATGGGGTTTCGAGTTTCGGGCGGTTGGCTTTAACCCGATTGCCAGTCGATACGCGGGCATGAAAGTGGCTGGGCTCTACGTCCTGGTAATGGCGATCTCGGGTGGCCTCGCGGGTGTCGCGGGAGCCAACCAAGTCATGGGCCTCTCGCCGTACCAGGTGACCACTGCGTTCGCAGGAACCATCGGTTTCGATGCCATCGCCCTGGCGCTTTTAGGACGATCGCATCCCGTCGGCGTGCTCTGGGCCGCTCTGCTTTTTGGTGCCCTGAAGGCAGGTGGACGGTCTATGCAGGCCGCAGCTCAGATCCCGCTCGAGCTGGTGAGTGTGATTGTGGCTCTTATCATCGTGTTCATCGCCGCACCCGAGCTGGTGCGGGCCATCTTCAGGGTCAAGCCTCTTGATAAGGGACCGACCCAACTCACAAAAGGTTGGGGCTAATGACAGCGACGGAAACATCAGCTTCAAAGGTCAAAGTGCGGGCCTCCGCCGAGGAGCGCCGCGCCAAGATCGTCGGGTTGATCCTCATCGTCCTGGCGGTCTTCGTTTTCTGGGTCTTCGGTATGAACGTGCTGGGCGACCTGGATGCCACCTTCAAGTTGGCTCTCCCTACCGATCGGTTCCAAGACATCAATTTGACTATAAATACAAGGACGATAGCATTCGTTGTGGCCGGCATCCTGGCGTTTCTGGGTGGCATGCAACTTCGGCGCTCAAACGTCAAGCGCACGAACCTGATGCTGGCCGTCGGGTTGGTCTTCTTCGCATTTGCCTTCCTGGCGTGGGCGGCGGCAGGGAAGTCGTTCAGCCTTGTGGGGATGTTGCGTTCGACGGTCATCCTGTCGGTGCCGGTTACGCTGGGTGCCCTGACCGGAATCATGTGCGAGCGAGTGGCGATTATCAACATCGGGATCGAAGGGCAGCTCCTTGGCTCGGCGTTCGCAGCCACTATTCTCGGTAGCGCCTTCGGATTGTGGGCAGGTGTCTTTGGTGCGCTGGCCGTCGGAGCACTCCTTGGAGCCTTCCTGGCGTGGTTGACCATCCGCTTCCGGGTCGATCAGATTATCGCCGGGGTCGTCATCAACATCTTCGCTCTCGGTATGACTTCGTTTCTGTCAACCAGGATTCTCGGCGAGGCCCAGGATCTCAACGCAGCCCCCCAGTTCGCCTCGCTCCGAATCCCGATTCTAGCCGACATCCCGTTGTTAGGATCGATGTTCTTCAACCACAACTTCTTCGTCTACGCCACTTTCCTCCTGGTGGTTCTTCTTCACTTGGGCTTTTTCTACACACGCTGGGGGCTCAGGTCACGGTCGGTCGGTGAGCATCCAAGGGCTGCAGACACGGCCGGAATCAACGTTTTTCGGACGCGCTACCGGAACGTGATCCTGGGCGGTTTGATCGCGGGTTTTGGCGGGGCGTTTCTCTCGCTGACCCAGGTCTCCCGATTCGAAGAAAACATGACCGCCGGCATCGGATTCATCGGCCTGGCGGCCATGATCTTTGGCCGATGGATGCCGTTCGGCGCCCTGGCGGCGGGTCTGGTATTCGGGTTCGCACGGGCGCTCCAGCAGAAGCTGGGGATCCTGGCTACCCCTATCCCCTCCGAGTTCCTGCTGATGATCCCTTACTTGGTCACGATCATCGTGGTAGCCGGCTTAGCAGGGAAGGCTGTCCCACCTGCTGCTGATGGCCAGCCGTATATCAAGGAGTAATTGCAATACAGAGCGACTCAAGCTCACAATGATCGAGCATTTGCTTGGCAGCGATCTTTTTTGAGAGCATACTTCCGGCAGGCGAGAATCAATCCCCTTTAAGTGCACCGCGTAGCTTATAGAATCATCTATTACTGACAGAGTTTAATCTAGTCATCATATATGTGTCTTCGGAGACCAAGTATACGCAGGGTTGGCAATCTCTTCAGGCTGAACGACCTTATTAAGTCTGACAGCTTCCTTAAAACGTCTTTCGTGATAAAAATCATCACATCAAATATGGTCAGATTCGATCACAATGCCTCGGAATCTACCGGATTCCATTCTTTACTGGATGAATTAACACGCTTGCTTGCGCGCGGTACTAATGTCGAAGACTGGCAGCCGACTTCATAACTTCGATGGGGGATCGATAGTCGATGCTTCCATACTGCGCTGGTGAATCCCATAATTCGTGTTGCATTCCGGTACGAAGACGTTCGCTGCACAGGTTGCTATGTAGAACTTGATCCCATTACTCAACTGTCATTTCACCTAGAGGATGGACAGGGTAAACTCCAGCATTCTTGATAAGAACATCAAATCGGTGAAACTCATCAATGGCGTGGTTGAAAAGCCTATCGACATCTGTGGGTAATCCAAGATCAGCCTTAACCGTAACCGCATCGCTGTCAAGCTCCTGAATCCTGTTTGCACAGCGCTCGGCGTCACTTCGATTTGAGTGGTAGTGAACAATCACATTTGCACCGGCTTAGGCAAAACGAAGAGCGATGTGAGGGCCGATACTCCCACTAGATTCTGTAACAACGACGCATCTGTCTTTGAAGTTCAAGATGGATATTGTTGGTAAACTCATCTATTATCCACATCCGAAATTAACTAATATCATTCTTCGGATTAATCTATTCGTTTGGGTAAAAAGTGGTAAACGACTAAGAAAGGTATCAAGAGAAAAGCGGTCGTCGAATAGTTGAGCCAGAAAAACGTTTACTCGGATCCTAAATTTATTATCTCAAATTGCCGTTGTCAATTCTACCTCTCCCATTTTGGTATTCTTCTTTTTTTGTAAGTTGGTTGATAGCAAGAGTTGACTAGAAATCAAGTAACATCTATTCTAACGGTAGGATCGGTAACCAATGTTCGTTGATCGTTCCAGATATCGGGTACTAGCCATTATAGGAGAATGCTATGACCACCAAAATACATAAACTTGTGTGTGTCAGCCTGTTTGTTATTTTGATGATCTCCGGTTGTGCATCAATATTCCCAGAGACTTCGGCCCCAGTAGTGGAAGATGTATCCTCGGCACCAACCAGTAGCGGTACGGTATGCTTGGTAACAGATACTCAAGGTATAAATGATCGATCGTTCAACGCAACAGCTTGGAAGGGTGTTGTAGATGCTGAAAGCGCGCTATCGATTGGGAAGGCATTCCTGGAATCACCAGAAAGCACATATTACCAGGTGAATATTGAGTCCTTTCTGCAGGGAGGGTGTGACCTCATCGTTACAGTGGGATACTTAATTGGCGAAGATACTGCCATTGCAGCCACAAAAAACCAAGAGCAAAAGTTTGCAATCGTCGATTACGATTTTTATGATTATTCTGTAGATCCGCCCAGTGACGTAACTTATCCCAACGTTAAAGAATTAACATTCCAAACGGATGAAGCTGCATTCTTGGCTGGTTATGTGGCTGCATCTGTTACTAAGACAGGAATTGTGGGCACGTTTGGCGGGGTGAATATCCCCACAGTTACGATCTTCATGGATGGGTTTGCTTTAGGTGTCGAGTATTACAACCAACAACATGGTACCGATATCAGGTTGATCGGTTGGGATCCGTATTTAAGAGTGGGCCAATTCACAGGAACGTTTGATGAGGTCTTCAAGGGGTTCGACAAAGCGGAAGCATTAGCAGACGAGGGCGCGGATATTATCATACCTGTCGCAGGTGGGGTTGGCCTAGGTGCAGCCGCACTGGCCAGAGAGAGAGGCGATATACTGATTATCGGGGTTGACTCTGATTGGGCGGTAAGCGCCCCTGAATATTCAGACCTCATCCTTACTTCAGTCTTGAAGAACATTGACGTCGCCGTTTTTAACACAATAACTAGTGTTCAAGATGGGACCTTCCAGGGGGGCCTCTTTATCGGCACTCTTGAGAACGATGGTGTTGGCATAGCCCCTTTTCGTTCCATGGAAGATCGAGTTCCTGAGGAGATCAAAAGCGACTTAGTTCAAATCAAGGCGGATATCATCTCAGGTGCGATTTCGACCCAGCCATGATGATCTAAAGCCGTCGAGTTGCTCCTGGGAATGAGATAGATGCCTCGTTTATTTCACGGGGCATTTTTTGCAATTCATACGGTTTTGATGTCAGGTTGTCCTCCCCAGGCCACGCAAAAGCGCAAGTGGCAATGTGCGAATCTCTTTTATCCCGAGAAGATAAGCCGTTCCAAAATAAACTACCGATCCGAGCAATCCGCCACCCAGGAGCAGAAGCAAGGGTCCCGGGTTAAGAAAGCGATCGAGAAGCAAAATGGTGGCGCCCATCGCCAGCGCGGCGATGACGGCTTTTCCTGCATCGATGAGGATACGGCGAGCATCCACAATGCGCCAGCGGCGATGAAGGATTGTTAAACCAATCAGCGCCTCGATGCCAACGGCGATGCCGTTCGCAAGCGCCAGTCCGCCATGTTCGAGACCGCCCTGCGTAAGCGGCCGCGAGAGGTTGATCGCCAGACCGATATTGAGCGCGGTCGTAACGAATGAGACCAGTAGCGGCGTGAGCGTATCCTTCTGGGCGGCAAAAGCACGAACGACGACTTCAAGCATGGATTGGCTGATGAGGGCCAGCGCGTAGAACTGCAGAGCGAAGAAAACCAGGTTTGTGCTTTCGGCGGTGAATTCACCCCCCTCATAAAGGACCTGAATTACTGGACGACCAAGGACGATCAGGGCGACAGCTGCCGGAATGGAGAGTGTGAGAATGGCGCGTAAAGCTCCGCTGATAGCTGCTCGCTGAGCCTTGAATTCCCCTTTCGCAGCGAGGATGGCGAGTGTGGGGAAGACGGCGATGCCGATCGCCGTACCGATGAGAGTCCATGGTGTGTTCATCAGCTGAAAGGCATAGCGCAGGGAGGAAACCCGTCCTTCGCCAAGGCCTGACCCCAGGTTGGAATTGATCCAATCGATGCTGGCGCGGGCCATGAGCAAGTCAATCACGCGCGGCGCCATGAGAATGGCAACGCGTTGCAGCGCCGGGTTGTTCCATCCGAGCATCAACCGCGGCTGTATTCGATTGCGGACCAGACCCGGAACTTGGACGAGCAGATGGAGTGAGGCGCCGATCACTGCTCCCCACGCCAGACCGAAGATTCCCAGACTGGGTTCCAGGACCAGCGCTCCAAAGATGATGCCCAGGCTGTACATCGATGGTGCCAGCGCGGGCAGCAAGAAGTGTTGGTGTGCGTGCAGCGCCCCGGTGAGGATGCTGCTGGCCGCGAAGATAATTGTCGAAATGAGTAGGATGCGCATAATCTGCGCAGTTAACAGCTGGACCTCGGCGGGAAAGTGGGGTCCAATCCCCCAGGGGGCGGATACGAGGGTTGGTGCAAAGAACGCCAGCAGAACTGCTGCTATACCTGTAAGGAGGAGAATCGTCGTGATAACCTGACCTACCAGGTTATTCGCCTCATCAGATCGCTCTTTGCCGAGCAGTTCGGTGTATACAGGAATGAAGGCGAAGGCGAGCGCCCCGCCGGCGAGCATGGTGAAGAGCAGTTCAGGAATGCCATTCGCGGCCGAATATGCGTCGAGGGCCGCGGAAGTGCCAAATGTACGTGCAACAATGATCTGGCGGACCATTCCAACCACGATCGAGGCTGACAGCCCAGCCATCACAACCAGGGTAGAACGGGCAATGCGCGTCGAGCGTGTGTTCGCTTCGGGTGAAGCTGATTGGGTCATCATAGGGTTTTGTTTTAGG
>JAUWDI010000023.1 GCA_030608865.1 Anaerolineales bacterium
CCTCCGCGCCGTTCCCCGGCTCGCTTGAAATGAAAGCTATTATTGGCAGGGTTCTTCCCTTGCCTGTCATTGCGAGGAGCCCGATAGGGCGACGTGGCAATCTTCCATCAAGAAACGAGGAGATTGCTTCGCTTCGCTCGCAATGACATTAAGGAGCTAACTTCGGGTTCAGATATGGAGCTCTCGCGAGCGACATCATAGGGATTTCTCGCTGCACTCGAAATGACAGATTCCTGCATATTGCCATTTCTTCGCCGGTCCCCGGCTTGTTTGTAATGAAGCTATTATTGGTAGAGCTCTTCCCTTGCCCGTCATTGCGAGGAGCCCGGTAGGGCGACGCGGCAATCTCCCATCAAGAAACGAGGAGATTGCTTCGCTTCGCTCGCAATGATATTAAGGAGCTACCTTCGGGTTCAGATATGGAGCTCTCACGAGCGACATCATAGAGATTTCTCGCTGCGCTCGAAGTGACAAATTTCTGCATACTGCCATTTCTCCGCCGTTCCCCGGCTCGCTTGAAATGGCAATGTTTAATGCAGAGCCCTTCCCAAGTAATTGAAGGAAAACCCCAAATCTGTGTAAAAAACAGCATTTATGTTAAGTTTTCTTGACATCGATTTATCCCCTATGCTATCCTTTCAACTTGCAGTCACACAGGAGCAGGCATGATTCGAGAGCGGGTAGCTGAGGATGTCTATGTATTCACCAGCCAGCTTTATGCGCAGGTGAATGCAGGGGCCATTGTTGGCCAGGACTGGTCCATCCTCATCGATACATTGGCTTACCCTGAAGAAACCAGAGAAATTCGCGATTTTCTTGAAGTGCGATTGTCCAAACCGGTCCGCTATATCATCAACACTCACTATCACTCCGACCACACCCTGGGCAATTGCTGGTTTCCCAACGCAACAATCCTCAGTCACAATCTCTGCCGCACTTTACTTGATACTAGAGGGAAACAAACTCTAGCAGCAGCAAAGCGAGGCAATCGGGATTTCCGGAATCTGAAGATTGTTCTCCCAGATGTGGTTTTCGAAAAAGGAACTTTGAGTCTTCAGATTGGAAAACGATCTCTTCGGCTGATCCACCTCCCAGGCCACAGCCCAGATGGTATTGGTGTGCTCCTTGTGGAGGATCGGGTTCTCTTTTCGGGTGACATTCTCATGCCGTTGCCGTATGTCGTAGATGGTGATTTTGACACAATGATCGAGAGCATGAAACGCCTCCCGAAGATGAAGCTGGAGAATGTTGTCCAAGGACATGGAGAAACCTTCCTGCGCGGTGAGGTAACATCTAAGGTACAGGACAATATCGTATACTTGAATAAAATACGGAGTCATGTCAGGCAGGCGAGTCGAAGAAAAGATTATGATGCTTACCTTTCCCAGATCGATATCGAATCTTGTGGGAAGAGCCGCATTTTGCTCGGTGGTTTGGCTGAGCAGCTTCATCAAGGCAACCTATATGCGCTTTTCGAGCATTGGTATCCGGACCGAGTGGTCCAATAAAAAACATCCCATTCAATCGACATAGCGAAACGAGCCTCATGATCAGGCTCAATCACTTCTAGCTTGGTTCTAGCACGTCGATCTGGTTCATCAGAATCGATTTTGGACGATGTTAGCGCTGGGTCATTGACCCATGTTTGAGCATATGGCATAATGGGCAAGTAAATTCAATAGAAGAAAAAAGCTTTGATGGAGACGAGTACGCCTGAGTCTGCCTGTAAGCGAGCCCGGGATTGGTGAGAGCCGGGTCAGGATACCAGTCGGAAAATCCCTCCGGAGCTGCAACCCGAACGCAGCACATCGTAAGTAAGGAAGCCGGGATCGCCTGCCGTTATCAAGGGCGCAGGTATAAACCAGAGTTAATAATGGTCGTACTTGACTGAGAGCCCGCCGTTGGCGGGAATCAGGGTGGTACCACGGGAGTATTTTGCTCTCGTCCCTGTTCGGGACGTGAGCACTTAGTTTTAATGGGGTACCGACCAGTATTTATTGAGGGTCACTTGGTGTATCTGGAGAGAAGGGAATAAACGATGACAGAATTGCTGTTCTACGGTGACTCGTATTTAAAGACCTTCACCGCTCAAGTTACAGGTGCCTCAGAGCACGGGATTTCCCTAGACCGAACCGCGTTTTACCCCGGCGGTGGAGGACAGCCTTGCGATTTCGGAGTAGTACAAGCGGGGAACCAAACCCTAGCTGTGAAACGAGTTCGAAAGGTCGATGGTGAGATCTGGCATGAAATTGATGGCGCCCCACCCGAAACTGGCGCGGGGGTCAATGGTGAGTTGGATTGGGAGCGACGCTTCCAGCTTATGCGCGTCCACACCGCAATGCACATCCTGTGTGGGGTGATATGGCGAGATTATGAAGCAAGCGTAACAGGTGGAAACATGCAACCCTTACGTGGGCGAATGGATTTTGAATTTGAGTCCATGCATAAGGAACTCGTCGCCGAGATCGAAGAGAAAATCAATATAGAGGTTAGCGCAGCTCGATTAGTTAAGACAGCAATCTTGCCGCGCGCAGAAGCCTTCCAGATCCCTGACTTGATTCGAACGAAAATAAATCTCCTGCCACCTATGATTCAAGAAGTTCGAGTGGTGGAAATCGAAGGGCTTGACCTCCAAGCCGACGGCGGGACCCACGTCGCCAATACTGAAGAAGTAGGTCAGATCCGCATCGTGGACTACAAGAGTAAAGGTGCGATCAATAAACGTTTGGTCGTTGAGCTTGAACCGTGAGGTGTTAGATGTTTAAATCCGTAGACAACCAGGTTGATTTCATCGCGCTCGAAAAAGATGTTTTAGCGTTTTGGGATGACATTCAGGCTTTCAAGAACCTCGTCGCACTGAGGTCAGAGAGCCCGCGCTGGTCCTTCATTGATGGTCCGATCACAGCCAACAATCCCATGGGGGTTCATCATGGTTGGGGGCGGACATATAAGGATCTCTTCCATCGATTTAAAGCCATGCAAGGATTTCGAACGCGATACCAGAATGGTTTCGATTGCCAGGGCTTGTGGGTCGAGGTCAACGTCGAGCGGGAGATGGGTTTCAACAGTAAGCGTGAAATTGAAGAGTTCGGCCTCGATCGCTTTGTTAATTTGTGCAAGCAGCAAGTCCTGAAATACTCTGCCGTGCAGACAGAACAGAGTATCCGCCTGGGGTTCTGGATGGATTGGAATGATCCCGACATGCTGCGCACTCTGCGAGAAAAGATGGCGGATGATCCGTCCGAGCAAATCACAGTAGAAGGACCGCATGGACCGGTAACGGGCAGCGTTGAATCCATCGTTGGCCGGTTGGGTATGCCGGAATTGGGCGGATCCTATTTCACTTTTTCCGATGACAACAATTACACCATTTGGGCTACGCTCAAATCCTGTTACGACCGGGGATGGATTTTCAAAGGCCGTGATGTTATGCCGTGGTGCGTGCGTTGCGGCACGGGCTTAAGCCAGCATGAGATTGTGACCGAGGGATATAAAGAAATTACTCACCCGAGTATCACATTGCGCTTTCCACTCCGTGATCGAGAGCATGAGAGCTTGCTTGTTTGGACGACAACGCCATGGACGCTCACGAGCAACGTCGCTGCCGCCGTTGGTTCCGATTTGGATTATGTCAGGGTTCGGCAGGGAGATGAAGTCTTCTATCTGAGCAAAGGGACACTGCATGTTTTGAAGGGCGAATATGAAATTGAAGCGGAGCTTAAAGGCCAAGAAATGGAAGGATGGACGTATGATGGTCCGTTTGATGAGCTGCCCGTTCAAAAAGAACAAGGTGCCCCTGAAGCACACCGTGTAATACTTTGGGACGAGGTGGGCGAAGACGAGGGAACTGGAATCGTCCACATCGCTCCAGGTTGTGGCGCCGAGGATTTTCAATTGAGCAAGGAACATGGCCTGCCGGTGATCGCACCGCTAGACGGCGATGGTCTATTCCTCGATGGGTTTGACTGGCTTTCGGAGATGAATGTCCAGAAGGTTGCTCAACCAATATTCGACAACCTGACAGAAAAGGGCTTGACCTACAAGATCGAGGATTATACCCACCGCTACCCGGTCTGTTGGCGTTGCGGAGAAGAGCTTGTATTCCATCTTGTGGATGAATGGTTCATCAATATGGGCGATCAACTAGATAAGCCTTATGAGCAGGTCACAGAAGAGGAGAAGTTGGATAACCTGCGTTACCAAATTATGGAGGTCGTGAAGGAAGACACGGCATGGCATCCCTCCTTCGGGTTGGAGCGTGAGCTCGATTGGCTGCGGAATATGCACAACTGGATGATCTCGAAGAAACGCTATTACGGGCTTGCTCTGCCAATCTGGGAGTGCGAATCCTGTAGGCATTTCGAGGTAATCGGAAGTCGTGAGGAACTTGAATTGAGAGCGGTTGAGGGTTGGGATGTTTTCGAGGGGCACACACCGCACCGACCCTATATCGACGCTGTGAAGATTGAATGCAGCGAATGTGGCGCGGTTATCAATCGCATCCCGGATGTTGGAAACCCATGGTTGGATGCGGGTGTCGTGGCGATGAGTACGCTCCGCTACAACACCGATAAGGAATATTGGTCGGAGTGGTACCCCGCCGATCTAATCAGCGAATCGTTCCCGGGACAGTTCCGAAACTGGTTCTATAGCCTGCTGGCTTTGAGCACGATTCTCGAGCGGAAATCGCCTTTCAAGAACGTGTTCACATACGCGACATTGCTGGCCGAAGATGGGCAAGCGATGCACAAATCCTGGGGCAATATGATCGAGTTTAACCAAGCCGCCGATGCTATGGGCGTCGATGTCATGCGATGGGTCTATTGCAACCACAAGCCCGAGAAGGACCTGCTTTTTGGATATGAGTCCGCGACTGAAGCCCGGCGGCAGTTCCTGATACCGCTATGGAATGTGTATGCCTTCTTCGTCACATACGCCAATCTCGATGGATGGACTCCTACCGACAGCGGCGATGTCCAGTTCAGTGTTATGGATCGATGGATTCTCTCGCGCTCGCTGCAGACAATCGATCAGGTTACACATGCTCTTGAAGCTTTCGAGCCAGACCGTGCTTCCAAAGTGATCGGGAATTTCCTGGATGACCTGAGCAATTGGTATCTTCGTCGGAGCAGGCGCCGCTTCTGGGCGAAAACCGGCGTAAACAAAGCTTCGGATGCAGATAAAAATGCAGCATATACGGCGCTCTATCGAGCGTTGCTGACCTTGATCCACGTTTTAGCTCCCTTCACGCCATTTGTTGTGGAAACGATCTACCAAAACCTCGTACGGGGCATCGATGATGAAGCGCTCGAGAGTATCCACCACCGTTCCTGGCCGGAGGTGGATCCGGCTGAGGTGGAAGAGGATTTGTTGAGGGAGATGAAATTCGTCCAAATGCTCGTTTCCATGGGACATGCAGCGCGGAATAAAGCGAACAGGAAACTGCGGCAGCCCCTGTCCGAAGTGGCTTTCGCTGTCGCAAGTTCAGAGGAACGGATGATTGTCGATCGTTACGATGCACTGATCCGTGATGAACTAAATGTCAAAAAAGTACGCTTGCTCGATGCCGCTGCAGAAGCGGTCGAGTACCAACTCAAGGCGCTGCCAAAGCAGTTAGGGCAGAAATACGGCTCACTCTTCCCCGCGATCCGGGATGCTGTTGGGAAGCTAGACCAACCTAAAAGCGCATCCGCTCTACTGGCAGGGGAACCGGTCGAGGTGACAATCGAGGGTCAAGTCATCCAGTTGACGGCAGACGAAGTGGAGATTCGCATCGAAGCTCACGAGGGTTTTTCCGCTGTTGCGGAAGGACCCTATGTAGCGGCGTTGGTTACGGAGCTGACAGAAGAATTAGCCCTTGAAGGGTTGGCGCGGGAGTTCGTACGCCGCGTGCAAGACTTGCGCAGGCAGGCGGATCTTCAGGTGGATGATGCCATCGAAGTGCAATATGCCGCGAGCGACAAGCTCGCTAAAGCCATCGATGTGCACCGCGGATATATTCAAGGGGAAGTCATCGCTGAGCGTATGCAGCCGAGTGCAGACCCGCAGGGAGAGATCACGACCGAGCATCACTTCGATGGAGAATCATTGCAGATTGCCCTGCGGAAAGTCGAAGGTTGAGAGCCACCAATAGAGCATTCCTCGCAGGCGTAGGAAAGCAAGCGGGTTTCCCTGGACACCCTCCGGGAAACCCGCTTCATGAATCCCAATTGATGGGGCGTTACGGTACAATCAAGGCAATCTGAAGAAGGAGGTTACAACCTGAGTGAAACGATCATTGCTGCGTGATTATGGATTCCTGATCGGTGTCGCCGGCGTTGTCGTCGCATTGGATCAGTGGACAAAATACCTGGTGAGAACAAATCTGGCGGTCGGTGAATCCTGGGTTCCATTTGGCTGGATTCGACCATTTGCGCGCATCGTCCATTGGAACAATACAGGAGCGGCTTTTGGGATTTTCCCCTCCGGCGGTGCGATTTTCACTGTGATTGCGATTATTGTAATTGGCGCCATTCTCTACTACTTCCCTCAGATCCCTCGCGAACAACTGGCAACACGGATCGCATTGGGGCTCATGTTGGGAGGGGCAACGGGCAACCTGCTTAGCCGGTTGTATCAAGGTACAGTAACAGACTTCGTTTCTGTGGGTGGTTTTGCGGTCTTCAATGTAGCTGACGCCTCTATATCCATTGGTGCAGCGCTTCTTGTAGTTTCCATGTGGGTTGACGAACGACGAGCCAAGGAACGAGATGTGGCTGATCCCGTCGAAGAAAATGTAGGTCAGAACCTCGAAGGTCATTCGGAATAAAACCAGTGGGTGCACAGACTGTTCACTTCCTCGCACCAGAGCCAGGTGGCAGGCTTGACGTCGTAATCGCTGCTTACCTGGCAGATCTCTCCCGCTCTCAAGTGCAGAAGCTCATTCGCAGCGGCTCGGTCAGTGTTGATCGTAGTGTTGTCAAGAAAACGGGTTACCGTCTTGATGGTGGCGAGGATCTTCAAATCTCTATACCTGAGCCAACCCGTACGGATTTACAGCCTGAAGCGATCCCGATAGACGTTGTTTATGAAGATCAGGATCTCCTGGTCATCAACAAGGAGCCGGGTATTGTCGTCCATCCTTCTGTGGGCCACGATACGGGAACGTTGGTTCAAGCAGTCCTGGCCCATGCACCAGATATTCGCGGCATTGGTGATGAAGGGCGCCCCGGTGTGGTCCACCGGCTTGATAAGGACACATCCGGTCTCATCATCTTCGCTAAGCACGATGAAGCTCACCAGTTTCTTCAGGGACAATTTCAGGAACGACAAGTGAAGAAAGTTTATTATGCACTTACGGATTCAAACCCACCGACCCCATCGGGGAAGATAGACGCACCAATTGGCCGCGACGCCAAGCACCGTCAGAAAATGGCGGTTGTGTCACAAAGCCGGGGACGGGAGGCGGTGACAACGTATCACACTCATGAACGGTTCCCCGAGCATTCTTTCTTGGAAGTCCGACCTGAAACTGGCCGTACCCACCAGATCCGTGTTCACCTGTCGTTTATTGATTGTCCGATCGTGGGGGACCGGGTTTATGGCCGCAGCAAACCCACGCTGCCTGCTGACCGGCAACTGCTGCACGCGGGTCAATTAACTATTCGTCTTCTTGGAAACGAGCAGCCAACGACATTCAAATCTCCGCTTCCTGAGGATATCGAGTCCATACTTAAGATCTTGCGCGAGCGGGAATAACAACCAAGGGTTCTTTCGAGTATGGAGATTCAAGCATGACGAATTCACTGTAATAGAGGGCTAGAGCTGACGGTCAACCGAAAAGGATGATGGCAATGGAATGGATCGATCTACGGTCTGATACGGTAACAGAACCAACCCCTGAAATGCGGGAGGCAATGGCGAATGCCGAGCTGGGGGACGATGTTTACGGCGAGGATCCGACGGTAAACCATTTGCAGGAGCTTTCCGCGCAGATGCTGGGCAAGGAAGCGGCACTCTTCGTACCGTCAGGCACGATGGGGAACCTGGCGGCCATTCTGGCTCACTGCGCCCGCGGCGATGAAATCATCATTGGGGACCGTTCGCATACATATCTATATGAGGCGGGAGGCGTATCAGCACTGGGTGGTATCCATACCTTCGTAGTCAAGAATAGAGATGATGGAACGGTCCCACACGATGAGATCGAAGTGGCCATTCGTGCGGATAACGATCACTTTCCAATAACCAGTCTCATCTGCCTTGAAAATACCCACAATCGCTGTGGGGGATCGGTATTGAGCGTAGATTACATACAGGAAGTGGGGCGCATCGCCAGAAAATATGGATTGGGGTTGCATATTGATGGAGCGCGGATATTTAACGCCGCGATTGCTCTGGACGTATCTCCTGCAGAGCTGGTCGCATCCGCCGATTCGGTGACGTTCTGTCTCTCGAAGAGTCTGTGCGCACCGGCGGGATCGGTCATCTGCGGAGAAAAAATCTTCATTCAAAAAACCCTCCGTGCACGGAAAATGTTGGGTGGGGGGATGCGGCAAGTGGGCGTGCTCGCAGCAGCGGGGATCGTGGCTCTTGAGAGTATGGTGGATCGACTGGGGGAAGATCACATTAAAGCCCGGCGGCTTGCAGAAACGCTTGCTGAGCTCCCAGGAATATCCTTGGAGTATGAAACACCGGCGACAAATATGATCTTCCTGAAACTCGATGATGAAGCGCCGATTTCGAGTGAGGATTTAGTGCGTCGATTTGCTGATAAGAGGATAAAAATCAGCGCATCTAGTGATGGCCAGGTGCGGCTGGTTATGCATTATTGGATTGACGATGAGGTGTTGGCTCAAATCACCGAGGCGTTTCGGGACATATTCCTTCATGCTTAGACGATTCTTTCCTTATATGGAAGCGATCACCGTAGTTCTGATCTGGTCGACAACTGCGCCTTTAGTCAAAATTCTTCTCGATGATCTCTCGCCACTTGAAATTGCTGGCTTTAGATATATCAGTGCTTTTCTTTTGTTTATACCGTTGCTGCTCTTCTTTTCTCGAGGGATTCTGCAAGCTCTAAGTACTCAAGATTGGCTCCGCCTGGGTCTTATGGGGATCGTAGGTTTTGCCATCGGGAGTATAGCGATGTTCAAGGGGTTGGAGAATCTAGACGCGACTACATCTGCTTTCTTGCTTAATGGCATTCCCGTACTGACGTTTCTTCTAGGAGCAGTCTTTCTCAATGAAAAACCCACCTCGTTACAATGGCTGGGGCTTGTTGTTGCCCTCGCGGGCGCTGTGGTTTTCTTCGGGATGAGCGTTCATCTAGATGATTTCTACTCGATTGGTCTGACGCTCATTGGCGTTCTCGCGTTAACCTTCAACGGCTTGATAGGCCGTTCGATTGCTCGGGAAAAAGTGATTGACCCCCTCACCCTATCCGCCGTGCCGATGGGTATCGGTGGTTTTGCCATACTACTCATTTCACCTCTGCGTGCCTTTCCGCCAAGGTCGACTTGGGGAATAATGCTCTGGCTAATTGTGCCGAGTTCCATGCTTGCTTTTTTGGTCTGGAATCACGCACGCCGGAATCTGAAAGCCTTTGAGATGAGCATTACCGTAAACTTGATGCCCATTGGAACCGCGCTCATCTCACCGTGGTTGATCGGCGAGATAGTACCAGGGCGAGCGTGGGCTGGTATGCTGGTCACATTGGTTGGAGTATTGCTTGTTGGCTATGCGGGTGAACGAACTCCCGAGAGTGTGATTCGCGA
>JAUWDI010000138.1 GCA_030608865.1 Anaerolineales bacterium
TTCGGACAAGACGAAATTGGAGAAGAATCTTTTTCTTGAACTGCGCTGCGATAATGATAAGGATGGGGATCATCATGAGGACGATCAAAGCCAATTGCCAATTGATCACTAACATGAAGTAGACTGCTGTACCGATATTCAGCAATCCCCAGGTTACATCCAGCAATCCCCAGGTGACCAGCTGCGCGATTCGCTCAGAATCCGATGTCACCCGTGACATAATCCATCCTACGGGAGTCCGATCGAAGTACGAGAGCGAGAGATTCTGAAGATGATTGAATGTGTTCTTGCGCAGGTCGTACTGAACCCGCTCACCAAGTACCCCGGCCAGATAAATGAACCCAAAGACGTTAATAACCTGCACGATGGTGAGCAAGGCATAGGTCCGAATGATCTGAAATAGTGCGACACGGTCACCCGGGATGATGCCCTCATCGATGATCTGTTTTCCGAGGAAAGTGAAGTATGCATCAAGAGCCGAAACGACCCCGATCGTAACGACGAATCCGATCAGCCAGGGCCAATGGGGTTTCGTGAGACCCAGGATGCGCAACACGGTCTGCCCGTTGAATTCCGTTGAGAATTCTTCTTCTCTGAATTCAACTGCCGACATCTGTCAGCTCCTGTTCAAGCGCATCTTCGATCTGTGTCTGCATCTTGTGGACCTTTTGGTAGATTCCATCCTCAGCGATGAGTTCCTCATGGACCCCATGCTGTACGATTTTCCCCTTATCCAAAACGAGAATCTGATCGGCGTTCATAACGCTCTGAATGCGATGAGCAATGATGAATGTCGTCCTGTTTTCCATCAATCGATTTAAAGCTTCACGAATTTCCGTTTCGGTCAGGGTATCTACGGAAGAGGTCGAATCGTCGAGGATGAGAATACAAGGATCCTTTAGCAGCGTCCGGGCGATAGCGATACGTTGTTTCTGGCCGCCAGAGAGCGTTACACCTTTCTCTCCCACGAGCGTTTCATACCCCTCTGAAAACGTCATAATCGTTTCGTGGATTGCGGCGGCACGGGCAGCGGCTTCAATTTCATCCATGGCTAAATCGCGATTGACGCCGAGCGTTATATTTTCTCGTATCGTCCTTGAAAACAGGAAAGGCTCTTGCTCAACGATCCCGATTTGCTGCCTAAGAAAACGCCGTGAGTACTCATTGAGCTCGACCCCGTCGAGCTGCAAACTGCCATCTGTATAGTCATAAAAACGCGGAATTAAATTGACGAGTGTGGTCTTGCCCGAGCCCGTAGGTCCAAGTAGGCCAATGACATCGCCGGGTTCGCATTCGAAGGAGATGTTTTCAAGAACCGGGGAGCCATCTTCATAAGCGAAACCAATATTGTTAAAAATAATTTGACCGGCCGAGTCGCGATCTTGCGGATCAATACCGACATCCATAGGCTCTCGGACTTGACGGATCACTTCTACAACTCGGGTGTATGAGACCACACCCATGGAGGTCTGCACGATGAGGCGTCCCAGGTTTCTCATCGGCCATATGATCCAGATTAGCATTCCTGTGTAGGCGACATAAGAGCCAATGGATAAGGTCCCGTCGATGGCCATTAGCGCCCCGATGGCAAGTCCGGCGATCATTTGGAAGCTGGCGAGGATGTCGGACAACGGCCAGTAAAAGGCGTGCATCGTGAGCAGACGGCGTCCAAGAACAAATTTCCCCCAATTCTCGCGCTCGAACTTCTCTCGCTCGAAAGCCTGGCGGGCGAAGGCTTTCACGACTCGTGTGCCGCTCAGATTTTCCTGAAGTGTTGTCGATAGAACTGCTTCTTGTTCCTGGTATGACTCGTAGAGTTTAGAGATCTTTCGGAAGAAGAAGTAGGAAAGGATGATGATGAGCGGTATCACGACGATCGATCGCCACGCGAGCACCGGGCTTATGCTGTAGATCGCAGCAAAGTTCAGGCTGAAAAGTAGAAGAATACGCCCCAGACCGATGATTTGGTCAGCGAAGAACCTGCGCAAAGCATCGACATCGGAGGTGCTGCGCTGAATGAGTTCACCTGTGGGCGTCTGGTCGTGATACGTAAAAGTCAGGCGTTGAATGTGGTCAAATAGATAATTCCTTAGCTCCCGGACAATCCCCTCCGCAGTTCTGGCGGCAAGCGCTCCGCTGACGAAGGTAAAGAAGCCCTGAAAAAGGGCAAGACCGATAAAACCCATGCCCACCCAGAACAGGCGCGCTGACGTTGGAGAGCTTGGGAGCACTTCATCGATAAAGTATTGGAGCCATAGATAAATCGATGTCCTGGCAAGCGAAGCTACGGCAAGACTTATGAGGGCAACGAGGTAGATAAAGCGATAACCACGCATCATGCGCAACAAACCCACCAATCTGTTGTCCGTTACGATATGTTGGAAATCGCGCTGCTTGTCCATTTCACGCTTCTCAGTGATGTGGGGTTTATGGCTAGAAAACGTTGAGCCGGCTATCCGTCTGCCAGAGAGGGTTTCGGAAATTCCGGAAGAGATCGAAATGTAGATTTGGGTGTAATTAGTCGTTAGGTGATGGAGGATTCCATAAATACGCTCTCGATGAAATTGATGAAGATATTGAATTTTACCATCCAGATCGCCGGTCGTGTGATGCTTTCAGCTTGCAGGCGATTGTGAGCAGATCGGCTTGAGTGTTTACAAAGGGGTAACTTGACACCCGCGGAATCGCTATGGTATTCTCAACCGGCTTTCTAAAGGAAAGTGGGAATAGGAGTTGCTATGGGGGATGATCTTCGCTACTGGGTTGGATTCAATCGGATTAGCGGCGTAGGCGCAGCACGCTTCAAGCTGCTCTTGGAAGCCTTCGGAGATTTGGAATCTGCTTGGAAGGCGACGGCGTCAGAATTGCGCGAAGCTGGTTTAGGGCAAATAACTATTCAATCCATCCTATCGGCTCGCGACGAGATGGATCTTGGTCTGGAACTGGAGCGGATCTACGAGCAGGGCTTTACGTTACTTACGATTAGGGATCAGAACTATCCCGCCAGGCTCCGTGAGATAGGCTTGCCGCCACCGCTTCTCTACCTAAAAGGTGCATTGGGAGACAACGACCGCCTGGCTGCAGCAATCGTAGGCACACGACGAGCGACGCAATACGGAAAATCAGTTGCGCGTGAAATCGCTTATGTCCTGGCAGGGTGCGGTGTAACGATCGTCTCAGGGCTCGCTCGAGGGATCGATGGGATTGCCCATCAGGCAGCGATTGATGCCGGTGGACGAACTATCGCCGTGTTGGGTTCCGGGTTGGATAAAATCTATCCGCCCGAACATCGAGGTCTAGCGGATAAGATCGAGGCGCAGGGCTCGGTCATCAGCGATTACCCTCTGGGGACGAAGCCTGAGGGGCGTAATTTTCCTCCACGCAATCGCATTATCAGCGGCCTTTCCTTGGCCGTGATTGTCATCGAGGCTGGTGAATCGAGTGGGGCGCTTATCACAGCCGACTTCTCAGCAGATCAGGGGCGAGATGTTTTTGCTGTGCCGGGCGATATTTATAAGCCGAGCAGTAAAGGGACGAATCGGTTGATTCAAGCTGGAGCACACCCTTTAGTAAAACCCGAAGAGGTCTTAGAGGTATTAAATCTGGATCTTGTGAGCAGTCAGGATGACGTTGCCGAGCAACTTCCGGAAGATGAGATCGAGCAAAAAGTATTTCAGGCGATAAGCAAGCAGCCGATTCATGTTGATGAACTGCAGGCACGCTGCTCGCTGCCAGTGTCAACCGTAAATGCAGCGCTCGCAATGTTGGAATTAAAGGGGCGAGTTAAGCAGGTTGGCGGGATGAATTTCGTAAGAATTCGTGAGGCGAAAGCGACATATAAGGTGGATTAA
>JAUWDI010000189.1 GCA_030608865.1 Anaerolineales bacterium
TTAATCAAGAGTTGGAGCGCCGAACCAAGTCCCAGCGCCAGCACAAAACCCAGCGGCCAGACCGCCAATAGCGCCCCCGCCCCGCTTGCCATTCCCATCCCGCCCCGGAATCCGGCGAAGATCGGCCAACAGTGGCCGATCACAACGCACGCCGCGGCGACAATCGGCGCTGCCACCGTGCCGCCGAAGCTGGCGGCCAGCCACACCGCTAAGTACCCCTTACCCATATCCGCCACCAACACGATTATGCCGGGGACCCAACCTGCTGCCCGCATAGTATTGGTTGCGCCGGCGTGGCCCGAACCCGAGCCGCGCACGTCAACTCCAGCCTTCGCGCGAGTGACCAAAATGGCGAAGGGAATGGACCCGAGTAGATACGCGATGACAGCGAAAGCGATGGTTTTCAGTACAGGTTCCATGATTTCGATCATACTAGGATTATTCAGACTGAGCTACCGGATGAACGATCCATCCCATGGGCATCACAACAACGGCAATTGTGGATCCTGATGTTCCGGTGGATCGATTGCTAATCGCTCCGGTAAATTTTCACGCGTTAACGTCGTCTCTGCTATGAGTCGTCTGACGAGGCGGAACTTAATCACTGGCGGACCATCCTGAAGCCAATCCTGCAACCGCGGGTCTCTTCGTGCTTTTTCGGCTACTAGCTCGGCGCGGCCACCCGGAATAACATACGTAATCCCCTCCACCGCATCAGATTGGAGCACACCTGCCCAGACAGCCGTTTCCATGATGCGGAACGCAAAGGCTACTTCCCCATCTTCCCCGAGCCACTTAACCATCTCCCCTTCGCTCACCTCAAACTCAAGCTGTGAGCCAAGGTTCACAAGCAGGCGCCTAATTTCATCGCAATCCTCTTGGCGTGCTGCGGCATAATCCTCCGCGCGCAGCCTCCAGCGGCCATCCGTGTCGGGTCCTTCTGCGTACGAACGCAGACAGGCGGCAATAAGCCGGCGGTCAGGAGTGAGCAACCCTGGAAATTGTTTGCAGATTTGTTTGTCAAGTTCGTAGGCGAATATCCAACCTTCTTTACGCAGTGACTCGAGAACCTGGCGCTCAACGAGATCTGTGAGGCTCGCCTCCGCGAACGGTGGGTCGTAAAGCCAGTACAGCCCGCTCTCTACCTCCGCTCCACGTCCCATGTGCAGAAAGGTCTTCCGATCGCCCAGGACTGTCTCCAGCGACTCACCCATGACCTGCATGAACTGCCGCCCTTCCGCCTCACGGAGGCTCTCGAGCAACTCCTCAGCCACGAGGTCAGACCAAGCGGCAGCATGCAAGAGTGGATAGGCGGACGGCTCAGCCCGTGAGTTGAGAATTTGCCTGCCAGAGGAGCGCATGCGCTCCTCTCTCTCCTTTTTCCCGCATGCTATCTGTGCTGTGGAGTCTAGTTTCCAATGAAAGATAGCCTGCTCCTCACCTGCACGCAGCGCTCGCCCCTGCAGGGCGAACCCCGCAGTGTTAAATCCAGACAGGACCGCGGCGATAAAACCGGGTTCCGCTTCAGGCAGGTATGAAATCACAGGGGTGTCCGCTTTTATCGAAGCCGCCATACCCGTGAGCACTGTGCCCAGCGCGGCAGCGTGCCAGGACCAATCATACCGTCGACGGCGCAGTGCCACTTTAATCGGAGCTGCGGTTTCTCGCCCCCACAGCCAGGCTGCCCAAAGCGCTGAGAGGGTCCAAAATGCTTGATTGTGGCGCGGGGGCACAGTTAGCAGCAAGCTTACCTGCGCGGGGTCAAGCGTCTCCATCAGATCCCGGACTGTGCCGGGGTAGATCGCGATCATCCCCGCCCGCAGTGGGCTGTCGCTCGGCCAATCGATTACCTGCAAATCGGATTTCTCCATAGCCCAGGTTTCGACGGCCTTTTCAAGCGCACGCCAGACATTTTGCTCACGGTAGCGCTGTGAGGCTCTCAATTGACGCGGCCGCTCGCGACCCTCTGGATAACTCCATAGCGCATTCGCTACGTCGAACGCAGAGAGCAGCAAAGCATGAAGAGCGCGAAGAAGCGATCCGTCGAGCGCCAATTGGTCTATCTTGTTGGTGATGGTTATGAGGGCGTAGATAGCACGGCCGGGATAAACAGAAAGAGCTACCTCCGCATGTTGGCGGTCCGGATCGCCGGCAGGAGCAACTTGTTCGAGTGCCAGGGCATGCTGCAGTCCCCGCCGCGAGAAATCGAGGGCGCGATTCCAGTCGTCCTCCGTCGTAGGAGATTCACCCGTGTGGGCACAGTGATCGCAAGAGTAAATCTTGTGGGTCGGACCACCCAACTCAGGGTCCCACACAAAAAACTCGACAGATATGACTTCACCGCACCGCGTACATGTGCTGCGATAGAGATCGAGGATGAAATGCTCCATGCGAGTATCATCCTTGGGAATCGCGGCCAGGTGAGAGAGAGCCGCTTGCAGCTCTCCAAGCTCGAAAGGCTGAAGTGTGTGCTGAAGTACGAAGCGTGTAACAGGGTTGTTCGCGGCAACGAGAACCGCACGCCCCGATAGGGCCGCTTCTAAAACCAAGCGTGGTGAAGCGCCAAAGGGGTCCAATACAAGCCCCGCAGGCAGACGATCATCGCCCAAGACTTGCTCGATGACGCCCTCCTCCAGAGGCGGCATGAACCGCTTGAGAGGTCCTTGATGACTGTCTGGGTATCCAACTGGTAAAGGTATATCCATCCTCTTGAGTATACGTCAACCCTGCCCTGCTTTGATCACCATTTTCGAAGGTATCGCCGATCG
>JAUWDI010000112.1 GCA_030608865.1 Anaerolineales bacterium
TGTACTGCGCCCCAAAAACTGGACACGAAATCAACGATTCTTAGATAACATCAGCCGCCTCTGCAGCCAGAATACTCTGCCACTGAAACTCGAACTCCAACGGTGTCAAATAACCTAGCGACGAGTGGATGCGCTTATACATATAAACATCCTCGATGAAGCAACCGATCTGGCGGTATGCATCCCGATAATTCTCATATTCAGCGAGTTCCACCTCCTCTTCCTTGATGGTTCGGATAAGCCGTTCCACATGTGGATTCTGAGTTGGCTGGCCGACATCGGCCATACTGATCTGTACCTCAGCCTCTTGCAGGCGCTTCACGTAACCCCGCGCGGCATACTGGATGCCCTGATCTGAATGATGGATATCGGGCTTTCCCTGAGACAATGCCTTATCCAACGCCGTAAGCGTCAATTGGATGTCCAGTTGTCGGCCCAGATGCCATCCACGCACCGCTCTCGTGAACACATCCATGATCACAGCCAGATACACAAATCCACGCCGAAGACGAATGTACGTTATATCTGATGCCCACACCTGATCGGGTTGCAGGATATCTAGCTTCCTGATCAGATTGGGGTAGCGGCCCAAGTTATGCCTGCTGTCTGTGGTACGCCGTTTCTGTGTCTTTGGCCTGATTTGCAGCCCCATTTCACACATAAGACGCCTTACTCGCTTGCCGTTGACCCACCAGCCCTTGCGTCGCAGCTCTTCCGTGAGGCGGCGATAGCCGTAGGATGGCCAGTTTCCAGCTTCTTCCAGAAGTGCAGCCCGCAATGTTTCATCTCCCGGCTTTACAGAGCGATAGTAAAAGCTGCTGCGCGGAAAACCCAGAGCCTCACATACAACCTTCACTGGATACATGTTAGCCAGTTCCACCGCTACTTCTCGCTTTCGCTGCGGTGTGAGCGCAATATGCTGGATGCTTTTTTTAACACCTCAATTTCCAGCGCCTGGCGCCCAGCCAGGCGTTCGAGCTCCGCTATGCGCGCCTTATCTTCGTCGGGTGCTTGACTCTGCTCTTCAAAAACACTGACCGCGTTCTCAAGAAATTGTGCTTTCCACTTCGACAGCAATTGCGATCGTATGCCATACTCGCGGCAGACTTCAGCACCACTCTTGTAGCCGCTGAGAACTTCCATAACTACCTGTGCCTTGAACTCGGGGGTGTATTTGCGCCTCCGCTTGGTCATGCCTGCACTCCTCTCATGAACATGATAGCTCCCCTTAGCTATCTGTCCAAGATTTGGGGTGCACTACAGTGGAGTCCCCCACAGTCCCCCTTTGGGGGATTTAGGGGGAAGAAAATAAATCGACTCATCACATCTGCGGGTTCCGGCATATAAAAGCTCCATCAACTGAGGTATCCGCGTTAATGTCACCTTTCTACAGTAAATGGATGAGAACTGAATAATCTATGTTGAAATGGGGCATGGCGTCAACCCAGCCCTTCACATCAAGATTTATCCATAACCCAAAATCATCGTCCCGCCCTCGAAGCGTTATAAGAATAATTTCCTGGTCGCCAAAACCTACATAAGGTGCTGTATACTCCAGGGTGGGATTCACCTTGTCCTGCAAACGATGCAAGCTGGAGTTGAAATGATGGCTCTACGCAATCGGAGCTATAACAATTTCCGCCGATGAGCCCGATCATCGACGACTTATGGATGGAACATGCAACTAGAGACTGCGCTGTTGATAATCCCTCCCAAACCAGTTCAGGTCTTCAGTTTCCCGATTCGGGAGCAATACGATGTAGAATCCTTCGAGAGCAATGTCCCTGCTCACATTACGCTGCTCTACCCCTTTGTCCCTCCGGAACAGGTTGAAATTGCAATTGATGAGCTCAATCGCCTGTGCGCGGGGATTTCTCCCTTCGAGGTCACTTTAGATCATTATGGGACATTCAAAGGCGCGATATTCCTCGAGACCTCAGACCCAGAGCCGATCGTTCAGCTTCACCAACAGCTTTCACAAGCCTTCCCGGAGTACCCGGTTTACGGGGGCGAGCACGGCACCGAGCTTCATCCTCACCTCACTTTGGCCCGCTTTGTTGATCCCGAGGAGGCGGATAAGATCAATCTTCCTCCAGCTCCATCGTTCAGTTTTTCTGTCGATAAGATTCACCTCTACCTCGGCTCGACCGAAGGCGACACACCCTTCATCCCCCGCTCCGTGATCCCGCTCGGAAATAATTCATGAGCCCGTCTTGTTCTTTGGACGACTATGGGGTTTGCGGCTGCTTTCCCCCTCTCTGGGGATTGGAGTAATTCATGGACATAGCCATCGAGCTCATCAAGGAGATGCTTATCCCGGGCTCAACCGCGTTCCTCCTACTTGGTCTCATCCTCGGAGTTATCCTGCTCTTCATCGGTTGGAGAACTGAGAAGTGGGGAAGACGCTGGTTGCTTTTCTTATCGATCTTATATGTATTGCTCAGCATCCCACTCGCCGCCTCGCTGCTCGAGCGCGGCTTGAGCGTAGGCTATGAATCCATCAGCTCTGCTGAAGAGTACACGGACGTGGACGCTATTGTAATCCTTGGCGGAGGCGGCGCTTCCTTTCGGGCTGGAGAATTTGAAGTGAATTCCGTGAGCGAGTCGAGCGCTCTGCGGGCGATGGAGGGCGCTCGCTTGTATCAGATGCTCGATGACCCGATTGTTATCGTCTCCGGCGGCACCAACCTAAGAAGCGGCTTGCTCACGCCCGAGAGCGAACCGATGCGCGATGCTCTTGTGGATCTGGGTGTGCCAAGCCAAAGGATCCTGCTGGAGTCGGATTCCTCTAACACGCACGACCAGGCGCTTAACGTCCCGCCAATGCTCATCGCGGCTGGTAGCGAACGCTTTCTCCTCGTCACCTCACCAACACACATGCGTCGGGCGTATTTCTCCTTCCTGGAGCAAGGCTTGGAGCCTATTCCCGCAATATCCGCCCCACGCTCCGAAACAAGCAGCTTCTCATCGAACAGCATTGTGCCTGATCTAGGGGCGCTGGCTGTAAGCAAATCCGCCCTGCGAGAATGGATGGGTTTGATTTACTACACGTTACGGGGCTGGATATAGCAGAATTTCCAGCCATCGAGGTCCAGGTCACACCTTAAAACAATCTGGAAAACTGCATATAATTGACCTTCCATACGGATAGTTCTGGTTCCCTTCCAACCCAATGGGAGACCGAAAGATGCCCGATCTAACACCCTGGGAAACACTGAAACGCACACTTTTACTCGACCGTTCACCCTGGATGCGGATTTTCGAAGATGATGTCCGCCTACCAGACGGACGCGTCGTCGAGGGGTACCTGCACCTGGATACTCCCGGATACGTGATGATCGTTCCCGTAAGGCCCGACGCTCACATTGGGCTTGTCCGCTCCTACAAGCGCGGCGTTGACGGGGTTGATATTCAACCGCCAGCGGGGGTATTAGAGCAGGGGGAGGACCCATTGGAGGCCGCGAAGCGCGAGCTCAAGGAGGAGCTCGGCTGCATGGCGACAACCTGGTATAAACTTGGAGACGTCGTCCTGAGCGGGAATTACTTCGCGGGGTATGCCCACTTCTTTCTAGCAAGCGGATGTCGGGAGGTCGCCGAGCCGGATTCCGGCGATCTAGAGGAGCAGGAGGTCATCTGGCTCCCGCTTGAGGAGGCCCGTCACAGTTGGTCTGAAGGTGGTTTTCGCCAGGTCGGTGCTGTGGCGGCGCTCGGGCTGGCGTTCCAGAAAATCGATAAAGTTGGAATCAAGTAAAATCTTCACCATTCAAGGATTAGTCCGTTGACAGAACGAAACCTCGAACGAGCCGCGCTGCGCGGCGAACCATCCTACGTTTGGCGCGCCGGGCAGGAGCGCCGTCTGCGCATGATCCTGGCCGGAGCAGATGGCCGCGAATCTGGTGTTATATTAGACGACGGCTGCGGTGTGGGCGAATATATGACCCGCTTCGCCGAACATACTCCCCATATATATGGCCTGGAATTCGACCCCGGCCACGTATCGTCTGCTTCAACACTGGGCCACAAGGTCGTCCACGGAGCCGGTGAGCACCTCCCTTTCAATGACGAAGCATTCGATCTCATCCTCTCCCATGAGGTGCTTGAACACGTAGAAGATGATCGGGCAGCGCTCGAGGAGATCGTCCGTGTGCTGCGCGCCCCCAATTCAGAGTCTTCAGGAGGAGGAAGGCTCGTCCTCTTTGTCCCTAATCGCGGCTATCCGTTCGAAACCCACGGTATCTATCTGCTTGGCCGGTACCGCTTCGGTAATATCCCGCTGGTCAATTATCTCCCCCGCCGGTTTCGCGATCGACTCGCCCCGCACGTGCGCGTCTATACCCGCGGAGACCTCGAGCGGCTCTTCGACGGCCTACCCATCAAGATTATT
>JAUWDI010000004.1 GCA_030608865.1 Anaerolineales bacterium
GTTTAATGGAAGATTCCAATGTTTCTCTCGCTTTTTTGTAGGCTAGCATTTCGAGATAATAGATTCCGTAGCCAGTATCCCGGAACGCCTTCCCGAATCGATGGGCTTCGTCGGCGACCTCATCTTCGAGTGAGCGTCGCGCATCATCGAATCTCCCTAGTTGGATGTAGGCTAAGGCCCGTATAGTCGCATACTGAACCGGTGGTACTCCGATCTTGTCGGCAACCTCAATTCCCGCTTCACACGTTTTAATGGCTTGCTCAAAATTACCTAAAGACAGATGGGTAAACATAAGCCTGAAGAGGATGATATTTTGTCGTGAATGATCTTTGCGCGCCTCGAGTTGGTCTAGAAGTTCAGCGCCAAGACGCTCTCGTTCAAAGAGCGTTCCTGTGTGCGCCAGTGCTAACTTGCTGTCGAGGATGAGATCCTCATCTCCAAGTTCTAGGCTCAGATTGAAAGCTTTCTCTGCGTTCTGGCGTGCTTGATCAGCATACTCAGGCCAAAAATCCTTATACCATGTCGTGGGCACGAGCGCCTTGATCATGCCCGCTTGGTCACCAATCTCCTTGGCCAATTCATAGGCGGATTCGTAGAAATTTCTAGATCTCTTGGCAAATTCAATATCGGTCTTATCTAACGACAGGATATAGTTTCCTCTTCCAAGACCGAGGAGAGTCATCAACTCAGATTGTCGATCGTTATTCCTGTGGGCGTTTGATTGAAGTTTCTCGAAATCCGCTACCGCCTCTTTGCCGCGGAAGAGTTCCAGCAAAACATGTGCTCGGTGCATTAAAGTTGGAAAATAAGAATCGCTATCGTCGTACATTAGATCCACTGCGCGGCTGTAATATCCAAGGGCTTCCAGATGGGCATGCAGCCTTCTCGCGCGCTCTCCTGCCCGCAACAGATATTGAACTGCTTTATCCGGATGCCCGGCTCGTTCCCAGTGGTGAGCCAACAAGCCAGTGAACTCTTCAGCATGTTCATGAAATAGTAGTTCAATCGCCTCACCGACCTTCCTGTGGAATTCCTTCCTTCGCTCCACCAAAAGAGAATTGTAGGCGGCTTCTTGTGTCAGGCTGTGTTTAAAGATGTACTCGAGTTCGGGTAACCTCGCATTTTCGCGCACCAGGTCTGCCCGTTGTAACTGAGAGAGCTGGTCATCCAGTTCACGTTCTACCCCAGAAATTGCCTCCAATAGGCGGTACATGAAACTCCTGCCAATCACGGAGGCCAATTGTAAGGTCCGCCGCACATCCTCTTCTAAGCGATCGATCCGAGCAAGAAGTAGGCCTTGGAGTGTATCTGGAACACCAATATCACCGATATCCATCGTCATCCGCCACGTGTCGCGGCCTTCGACCAGGTATTCACCCTCAACCAAATGTTTGATAACCTCCTCAAGGTATAAGGGGTTGCCCTCCGATCTCTTCATTACAAAATGGTGTACCCTCTCAGGGAGGTCGCTCATACCGAGTAAGCCATCTACCAATTGGTCCGATTCAATATTGGAAAGTTTCTGGGGGCTGACTTTGGTATATCTATGCGCGTAATTGGTTTCCGCTTGGAGATGTATTCCCCAGGAAGCATGATCTCGCTCAATGCGCATCGGACACAGGATCATTAATGGAGTGCGATCCGCGAGGGGGAGCAACACTTCAAGAGCTTTGATGCTTGAGGGATCCGCCCAGTGCAAGTCCTCGAATATAAGCACAGTGGGTTTTTCCTCAGCTAGACGGAAGAAATATCCGTATATGGCGGATAGGGTTTCTCGCCTGAGAGATTCCCCATCCAGAGACTGGATTAGATCTTCGGAATCACCTTCAAGCCTTAATCCGAGAAGATTGACGAGGAAGGGAAGAACTTTTCTAACATCCTTTGCAAACAAATCTTTGGTGCGTTTCCTCAGGGCAAGATCGACGCGCGCTTCAGGCGCTCCTTCTTTCAACCCTAAATCCGCCAGCAGAAGCTTTGTAATCGCCCAAAAGGATAATGAGGAGCCGTAGGATAGTGAACGTCCTTCCAACCATCTTAAAGATGCGGGCTTTACTAAGAGTATCTCACCTCGGCCGGCTCCGTTGATTTCATCATACTTAGCAGCGAATGATCGTAATTCCTCAACCAACCGGCTTTTGCCAATCCCTGCTTCACCAATAATTGTTACGATTTGTCCGTGCCCTTTGCATAGGTCTAGCAAAGCGGCTTGTAATTGTTGTTTCTCACTTTCTCGCCCAACAAAAATGGAAGCTTTATTTTTTGCCTTTCGATGGCTCTCCTTTTCCGAAATTCTACCTACAACCTCGTACAATCTCAGTGACTCTGCCTTCCCCTTTACCTGAATTTCACCCTGATCCTTCAACTCAAACTCGGAGATGACCAAGCGTGCGCAATCCTCCCCAAGCCACACACTGTCCGGGCTTGCGGCACTCTCGACCCGACTGGCCACATTGACGGCATCTCCCACTGCCAGGTACTCAACGTGAAGTCCCTCACCAATGTCGCCCATGATCACCGTGCCGGTGTTGATACCCACTCGGACGTGGAAATCATCCACATATCCTGCTAACTCCTGTGCATATTCCTTGATGTTTTCTAGGATGGCCAAGCCGGCGTGGACGGCTCTACTCGGGTCATCTTCGTGTGTGATCGGCGCTCCGAAGAAAGCCAGCAGGCCATCGCCCAGCAATTGTGCTACTGTCCCCTCGTAACGATAGATCGCTTCACTTAAGCGTCGATGGGCGCCAGTGACAATTTCTTTCCACTCTTCCGGGTCCATCTTCTCAGCTTTGGAGGTGGACCCAACAAGGTCCACAAACAAGATGGTGACCGGCTTGCGCTCGTCGTCGATTTGCGAAATTGCCAATCTTACTTTTTCTTGAAGACCTTTTGGGGCGGTCTGTCGCAATTCCTGGAGCGAGGCTTCCTTCTGGTGGTTCTTTGCGATTTCAATTTCTGCGCCACAGTTTTTACAAAATCTGGCATCGGGATCTATGGTTTCGCTGCATTTGGGGCAAATAATCACGAATTGGTATCCGCACTGCTGACAGAACTTCGCATCGAGCAGGTTTTCAAAGGAGCAGTTCGAGCAGACCTGAAGCTCAGGATTGGTCATTTATACTCGCTCCAACGGCGGGAATGATCCGCGAATATCTTGCTGACCGAAATCGTTGCAACCCAATAGATTGGCACATAAACTGATTGTCATCGCAGATATTGGGGATTCGGACTTATAAAATCTATTCTAGCACATGAAATGTGGACTTAAGGCATAGATTGACGGTATTCTGTTTAGCTTGGAATTTGGGGGCTGGTCAAAGTCTCGTATCCAATCCTTGTGTCCTAATCTCTCCCAAATAGGGTTCCAAAAAAGTGTTTCTGATTACGACGGTAATCGGGGTCTGATTCTATCGCATCGCCGCTTAGTCCCGCGCTCTTTGCGGGGGGCGCTCGCTGAGCATTCTGTTGATCTCCAAGAGGTCCAGCCTATCCTTTGCGCTCTCCAAAGGGCGAGAGGTTGTCCTACCCGCTTTCACCTTGCCTTTGTATATCTCACATCTTTCAGATCTTCGAAATCAGAATCCTGAGTCCATAGAACTGCATCAGATTCTCGTGCTGTCGCAAGCATCACACTATCCGCCATCGGGATTTTCAACTCAGTCGAGATTTTCGCAGCGTGGAGTGCGATCGTGCTCGTCAAATCGATTATTTCTCCAGATTGCATAAATGCGATCGCTCGCAAAGCTTCACTTTCATCTCGCTGTTGTAGAACCCGCTTGAATACTTCATAGAGACTTATTGTCGGAACAAGCAGTTCGGATGGTTCTTCGATCGGCTCACTGAAGAATTCGGTATTGGGTCCACCCGCAAAGTATTCAAGCCAGCCTGATGAATCAACGATGTTCATTCGCGATCTGGCTCCCTATCAATTTTCGTATCTATCCCTTTCAGAAACCCACGACTCTCCCGAACAGGCAGGACAGGGATCAATTCAATTCGCCCCATATAAGGAATGACCTGCACTTTCTGACCAGGTTTAATCCCGAGTTTGTCTCTGACTTTCTTCGGGATGACTACTTGATATTTTGTAGATACAGTGGCTCGCTCCATACCATGTCCTTATCGATCTGGTTATCGTATTACGCTCTATTGTACAACAAAAAGACTGTATATAAAAGATTAAAAGGGCACTCTACTTAGTTGCTACATAGATTTCTATCCAAATTACGACGACAATCAAGTAGAAGTGAGAAACCTCGCGCTTGCAGATCTCTGTTTCCGATTACTCGGATTATGAGAATCTAACGGCCTCGAGCTGCCTGCCCTAGCGGGCTAGACCAGGGCGAAGTCCTACAAGCTTGGTAGGGAGTGGCCCTGTAATGCTGCTCAACCAGAGCCAAACTTAGCTTTTAGCGTCTAGGTTCTCCGCCGCGAAGCAGGTCATGATTCACGCTGGGTTAAGCGGACTTCCGCTTAGAATTTTTATATTCCCTGTGCTCCCGTCCAGCTCAACGGTCTGCCCATCCTTGAGGGTTTTTGTGACGTCCTCAATCCCGACGATGCACGGCTTTCCCATCTCCCGGGCAATTGAGGCCCCGTGCTGCAGCGCACCGCCGGTTTCGAGCAACACTCCTCCAGCGTTGATAAAGAGCGTTGTCCAGCCCGGATCTGTGGCCTTGGTCACCAGGATGTCCCCCGGCAAGATCGGTTTTTCATCAGGGTGTTTGAGAACCTTCACCGGACCCATGACGGTCCCCGAAGAAACCGGGGTTCCCACAAGCTCGTTTTCTTTACGCGGTTGGGGAGGTAATTTAGGGATAAAACCGCGCGAATCGATGATGATGGGCGGATCATTGTTAGGGTTGAACTGGGCGTAATAATCCCGATTGGTGTTTGCCAGGAGGCGAATATCCAGGCTCGAGTCTAGCTCCGCCTGGATAAATTCGTCCAGGTGGAGGTCGAACACCTGCTCGACCGTGTCCAGCCGCCCAAATTCCACCCATTGCTTTCCCTGTGCCAGGGCTCGGCGTCGGAGATAATCGATAACCATGATGATGAAGTACTTTGGGGATTCACGATAAGCGGCAAAGTTTTTGAGCAGCTTATAGTTCTTCTTAAACGCCTTGACCTTCCCCGGACTCTTTTTCGCCAGATAGTCTTCCAAGAACTGGACGCTTTCTACTCGCTGTTGAGCTCCACGGTCAAAGTTACTCTGAGGGTTCAGATCAGGATTCTCCCCGCTCCCCATCGTTTTCAAAAGGGCGAACACTTCCCCGGGCTTTTCGTAGAATCGGGGGGTGGCGATGTCGAGTTCTATTGGACCGCGGAACCCATAATCGTCCATAAACGACTGCCACTTTCCCAGGAACGCCGGCGAGAGCTGGTTGGTTTCGAGTTTGCCCACGAACTCATCGACCGTAGCGGTTTGCCGCACATCCGAAAATTGGGACAACTCGTAAAGTGCCAACCCCATCTCGATCGTCACATTATGGGGGAAGGACTGTTCGATGGACCGGAGATGTTTTTGCACCGAATCTGTGTCATTTTTAAACATCTTCTTGAGACTACTGCGGGCACTTTCTGATGCATAAAGCGCCGGCAACTGCGTACCGTTCATATGCAGCCCGGTTTTGCGGAAACTAATCGTGCCAAAGTCCATAAACGAAATATCCCGATCATTATCCGCTTTCAGTACCGCCCTGAGCCTCGCATTCTCATCCAGGTAGTGTTGCAGAAACTCGTCAGGTTTCCCTCTTGCTTTCAACAAGGGCCGGATATACACAACAGCCCCCAATCCGGTTTTCAGGAGGTTTTTCAGAAACCCTTTGGGGAGCCTCTTCGGGACGTACTCTTTCAGATCCATCGCTTCCAGGATCCGGGTCCCCAGGTCGTCAACAAGCCGATAACTTTTGATCGCATTGTTTTTCCCCAGAATCTTGAGCATGCGGCCCAAATGGGTATAAAAGCGCCCCCCAGAGACAAACGCCATACCCTGCTCAAGGGTGCCAAAATCTAAACTTGGCTCCCCCGGTATCATGAAACTTGAGAAACGCATAAACAATTCCATACCGAGGGGGCTTAAATTTTCTGCCAACCCTTGTTCGGAGAGACCGGCATCATGATAAAGGTTTTTTTGTTCCCCGGGTTGGGTGATCATCTCTCCCGGGAGCTTGTAATAACCCGTAATTGGGCGCGCTTGCAGCAAATAGAGCTCCCCACCCTCGTAGGCCCACTCGATGTCCATCGGTTTCCCATACGCCGTCTCGACCCGGGCGGTGAGATCGGTGACGGACAGGACCTGGTCGTCGCTCAGACTCAGGGCCATGGGTGACTCTGGAGCCCGGGATTCAGTCCCGCCATCCGCCTTCAGGTAGATTGCGACGTCTTTCTTCCCGGGGGTCTTCTCCAAAATCGCATTGGTAACTTTGTCCACCACCCACTGGTCCGGGGTAACTGCCCCCTCCACGACCGTCTCTCCCAATCCGAAGTTGGCGTTGATCAGGCATTGATCGTAGGAGTTGTTCACGGGGTTCAGTGAGAAAGCCACCCCCGAAACCTCCGCTGCGATTTGTTTTTGAATCACGACGGCGATTTTGGGATCAAGGGGATCGAAGCCGCGTTTTTGTTTATAGGCCACCACCCGTTCGTCCAGCGCGGAGACAAAACAGGTCTTGATCGCGGATTCCAAATCATCCCCGGTCACGCCCAGCATAGTCTCATATATGCCCGCAAATGAGGTCCCCTCCAGGTCTTCCTCAGGGGATGATGAGCGCACGGCCATCATCGTGATGTCTTCTGTATGCAGATATTTGCGGACTTCTGAAAGTATCTGTTGCTGACCTTCTGAAAACGTGAGCGTTTGACAGCTATGCTTTACCGCCTTGGCCGCGGCTACCATGCCATCATCTATAGCTTGGGTAAACACTTTCCATTCCGGACTGGCCTTGAGCAGCCTCATCCAGGGCTGAAAGAACTCGGTTGACAGCACTACTGCGGTGGGGACGTTAAAACCTTTGTTCTTTGAATAAAGCAAAGATAGGCCTTTCCCTCCGGCTAGCTCAACCGTGGGAATAGCAGAATCCTTGAATGAAAAATATCGTGCCATCAATTATTTCTTCCTTTCAAGTATTTTGACAATATTGGATACCTTTTTTACTTCTCATCTATTTTGCCGCCTAACGTGTGGATGCGTGGACAATCTTCCAGATAACATAGTATAGATTAACTATGTATGGAAACCCGATGATGTTCTAACTAGCATTGACTGATTTGTGCAGTAAATTGGAGGCCAAATTTTAACTTCCGATTATCTCTATAATCGCTCACCTAGAAGACCTAGCATCCGATTACGAACATACTCTGTTTCATTTATTAGGATCAGAATGATTGCAGGACAGACTTGCAGAGGGTGATTGGTTTACGGTGCTCCGCTTTGGTCACTGCATTCGCCGATTGATATACAGGACTGTTCGAAAATCCGATGACCGTTCCGCTCCACAATTATGTAGCTCTCGTCTGGGAGCATTGCGAGATCCAGTCCAAAGTAGCGATTGAGAATCAAGCGGAAAACATTCACCGGCGAGATCGCGGGGTAGGGTTTTGCTGCATCATCACCATCCGGTAGATAAAAAGCCGCAAAAATTGGGAAGAGCAATTTATCACGAATCTCTGGAGGAGGATATTGATCTCGCCAGGCCAGGTTACTACTATGATCGGCTTGTAGGATAATGATCGGAGCCGGTTCGCTATTGGCGAGAATCTCGTCAATCCTCTTTAAGATCATAGAATTAACGAATGTAACCTGATCTGTATATAGCGAAGGGCTCCACTCACCCACTGTGGGTTGTTCGAGCAGGGTGAAGGGATCTACTCCATAGCGCGGATCGCCCTGTGCATCGAATACGTAAGGAGAATGTGGAGATACAACGTGCACGAACACAAACTGAGGTCCTGCATGCTGAGCGAAATCCGCGATATGCTCCAAGGCGAAAAGGATCCTTCCACGGTGATCGTCGAACACCGACTGTATTGGAACGAATTCCTCACCCGTAAGGCGAAGAAAGGCTTTCCCCAGAGTCGAATTAATCACCATCAACTCGAAAGCAGCTTCCGGGTTGACCCTAGGAATATCAGGATGACCCGCTAATGTATCCGCAGTCGTGATCGTAGTCCAGGTGAATCCACTGTCAAATGCGACAAACTCATACCCTTGCTCTCTTAAGAATTCTGCCACACGATTGTCATGAATTAAGATTCCAAGGGCATCCCGCAATACTGCTTCCTGATCACTGTCTATCCCGGAACGCAGGACATCCGGAGAATCATAAATATGGGACATGTTAAGTGAGGAGGCAATTGAGTACACTGTGCTGGCGTAATTGGAACGCATATTGGTGGGCACATAGAACCCTCGCTGTTCTAACGATGACAGGAATTCAGAATTATCGTAATCATATAATTCCTCCAGAACATCCGCGCGTGTGTACCCATCCAAAATAATGTAGTAGATGTCTCGCGCCGGCTCGTCAAGTGGCAGCGCAGCATCGAGGTCCTTGACACCTGCTTGGGACAACATGTGTTCACGATAGCGAGCAACATTCTCCTCCAATACCGGTGTATTGCGTGTGTATGTTGCGATGCTAAACAACGGGAAGATGACCAGGATTCCCCCTACAGCGTTCAGATATGTGTTCCATAAGGCAGGATCCTGCATGCGGCGCGTGACCCAATAAGCCCAACCTACCATCAGCATGATCCAAAAAAACGCAAGCAGGAGGATCGACCAGTCGGGTAACACGATTAACTGCTCGAATAAACTTGAGATATGGCCGTATGTTCCGAACAGCAACAATCCTCCACTCGTCAGCAATGCTGCTTTCATCGATTCATGTAGGAGGTAACGTAAGATAAATAGGCACACTGCAACTAGGATCAAAATAGTGACTAGGGCACGAATCGCCTCAAACCCAACCTCACCGATATTCTCGGCTAATGGCGCTAGCACCACATACATTGCGAACAGGAAAGGATGCAGGATAAGCACTCGCGATCTTGGTTTTCGATCCGAAGAAAACTTCATACGATTCCCCTATGGGATGATGTCATCCTCGAGAAATACATCCTAATACTCTCACAAAGAATTTCGAGTGAAAAACCCCTCATATAGGTTTGATCGTTCATATTACCACTCAAGAACTTATAGCCATTTCGCGTATAGATCCCTATCTCGTGCTTTGATGCGTTTAATCACGTGGGGTGGAAAATTGAAATCTGAAACACCAGTCTCCGCCTACACTGGACGCTCAGACCAAACCAGCTCATCGCGATAAGCTATCCTGGCGGCTTCAAGGTTGTGTTTGAGCTCGTCAGGATCCATATCACTTAATTTCAAGATCACAAGCTGGACATGCTCCCCTTTATTCCCCTCATAAGTTAGTGGTAAATCCAAGAGCTCTTCAAACCCTGGACTTGAGTCAAAAACTGATGAGCTTTCTGAGGAGTAAGTCGGAGAAAACGTTCATTCTCCTTTCGACAATGATCGCTAACGGAATAAAGGATTCGTGTGGCGTGAAACCGATATATGAATATCTCAATTCAATGCATGGCTTCTTCGTTGCACATGACATCGGTTTTGAACATTATCAGGAAATCCGCTGATCATGTTAGCTTAAGTCAAACTATGTTGAGATGCAAATGAGCTATTGGTCCTTGAAGAAGAATGAGTGAAGGGATCCTGATATGATCGTCCAATACGGCATTGAAACAGAGAATGGTCATTTTATTAAACTCAAACCAGTCCGATGACTTCTAAATATGTTGATCTTTTTAGCCTCCGATTACCGATCAAACCGGTTGCAGTTGAGTGTGAGTTATGTCTGAACATCATCCTGCCTGGAATAAATGAGTTTTCTGTGACGTCACAAATCCATTTCAAAAGTCCGAGGATGGGGTCTTTATCCAATAGGTCTGCCTCCTCCGGGTGCTCAAGAAACGGAAGGACATCTCCGCAGATCACTTGCCTGGCTTATAATGGCGTAACGGAGAAGTAGATGAAACGAAAAATCCCAGCACAGAACATTTATTTCGGAAACTATGATGGGCACATTGGCCGATTTCATTTTTCTTTCGGTGATTATGAGAACCCAGAGAATGGTCATTTTGGCGTCCTACAGGCACTAAATGACTTCGAATTGGACCCTGGCTCAGGGTTTGAAACACATCCACATGAGGAGATGGAAATCATTTCGTATTGTGTTGAAGGTACCCTTGATCATATTGATAATATGGGGAATCAAAACACGATCGCTCGCGGTGATGTGCAATATCTCTGCGCTGGGTCTGGCGTTACTCACAGCGAAATGAATTCGACGATAGATGGTTCGCTGCGGTTTGTGCAGATCTGGATCACCCCAAATAAAGAAGGGTTATCGCCAAATTATCGCTCAAAGAAATTTTCAAAGAATACTCTCAAGAATGAACTTCAACTGGTCGTTTCTGGAGAAGCGCTTGATTCTGCAATCACAATTCATCAAGATGCAAATATCTACATCGCTCAACTTGAAAAACATAAGCAAATGACAATTGCCAACCGTGAGGGGCGTCAATCTTATCTGTTGTGTATAGAGGGAAGTTTGGCAGGCAATGGGGTCGAATTAATCAGTTGTGATGCGTTAAAACTTTGGGGAGAAGAGTATTTGACACTTGCCGCGCTCGAGGAAAGCCATATCTTGATGGTTGAAATGGCGAAAGAAAATTAGCTCCGCTCCGGAGACTTCCATCGCAGCAACAATGAATTCATCCATCTCCTCCAGCGGTACGAGCATCAGCTGCTGTACCGCATCTTAGAGCACCTGTATGACGCACGCTGGGACACACGTCGCAGCGGTAGGCTTCCATCGCGTGCATCGGGGAAGTCCTCCATGTACTCCAAGGGCTTGTTCACCAGCTCTTAAGCCGCATCCTGGAGCAGGATCGGGCGCAGAGTTTCAGCAAAATCATCGCTGCCCGGATCATCCGTGATAAAGTCGATCTTGTTGGGATGGTCAACCCCGAGTCCAAGGGATACGGCTCGTTCAAGTTGTTCTTGCTTGAATATCGGACCCTGCTGAACAGCGGGGGTGGTGCCATAATATCGCAGGATAGCGACGCCAACCGCATCGATGGCCACACGATCGGTACCGGCAAGAATCAAACCCGGGTGAGCTAACGTTCCGCTATCCGGTCCACCATTGATGAAGGCGTCAACTGCATCGACGATGACCAGATCGGGCGTGTAGGCTGTATTAATCTCCGCAATCATGCGTCGCTGGGCTGCAGAATTGTGCAATTGTGTCATATAGTCCACCCCTTCTCCCGGCACTTGAGAGGCCACCATGCCCACCGAATTCTTGAGCGACATGGTGAAGTGGCCGCCAAAACGATGGGTTTTAAGACAACAGAGGGAAACAATGCCTTCTGCCTCCCGCACCGGTCGGGCGAGCGCGATTCCAGAGGGCCAATCTGAATCTTCAAATTCAATATGCTCCCAATCCTCGGCATCGAGTTCGTCAAAAGCTATCAAGTCAAAGCCAAGTTCGTCTCCCATGGCTGGTAGGCCTTTTTTGTCCATCACCCGGCGGGTCACCTCCATGCCGCTGCGATCGCCGACGGTGATATGCTCTGAGCCGTTTTGCTCAAGCCACTTTATGGTCGTGGCAAGGACATCATTATGGGTTGAGCCGGGTGCTGCGTGAGAGCTGTTAAAATTGGGCTTAACCAACACTCGCTTGCCATGAAAATCACGCGCTTCAAGGATCGACAAAGCTCGCTGCACACCTTCGATGCGGTCTTCGGTCTTAACCAGGACGACCGCGGCACGATCCAGCGCAGCGGCTGCGGTGGGCTTTGGGGGATTTGTGGCAGTGGGTAATGGCGGCGAGGTGTTCGTGGGCATATCGGAAGGTGGCTTCGCCGGCAGTGCGGATGGGGTCAAACCCAGGGTACGACGACAGCCGGAGAGTGCATGTGCCCCGAGAGCGCTCCAAACGAACGGCGCAGACACCCGAATGAAGGTTCTACGATCCATGATCTTAACCCTCCTCATTTTTTCCCTTGATACCAAATTTCCTGGCGCACTCTTAATACATTCTTACGATTGGGCGAGTTCAAGTCTGTTGTTGCCGGCACTCGCTAGGCTATAAGTTCACATCAAATAATCGTCGCCTTGGACCGTCAGGCCAGGTTTCCCAGAGTGACCTTATGTTCAAGGAATTATGGAAACCCAACCAGCATGAAGTTTCACATATTCTATACATAGTGTGAAAAAATCAATAGTGCAATCAAAACTCCTGATTGCGCTAAATAATGGATACTTCCCTGCCCGAGCATCTGGTAGCTCGGTTTATCGGATGTCTCGTACATTACTCCATAAGTTATGCGATAATTGTCTTGTCTGGACAAGTATCTTTTCACGTAAGGAGTGGATAACTTGAACTCCGCTTCAGGGTTAAGGTATTAAAGAATTCTATTACGATCGAATCAACCGGCGGGGATAAAACGGGAGGAATTAAAGATGAGCACTCGGAAGAAATTTGTATACGTAATCGTATTTCTCATTCTATTCTCGATCACTGCCTGCAGCCCCGGTCCAGAAAATAAAATCAACTTGGATCCCAACTCCATCCGCTTCGATGGCAATAGGGCCTTCGACATCGAAAGCGAATTTGTTACCCAATTTACAAACCGGCACAGTGGGACCGATCAAAACTGGCTTGCGACCGAATGGTTGAGAGAGCAATTCACACAATATGGATGGAAATGTTCGTTCGATGAATGGGAGGTCATAAACTACAGCGAACCATTGAAATTGAGAAACGTCGTCTGCCGACTGCCTGGAGAGATAACCGAAGGGAGGCATGAAATACTTGTAGTTGCTCATCATGACCAGGCCTCGACAACCATTCAAGGTGCCGATAACGATGGCTCAGGCATCGCAATATTACTGCATCTGGCGGAGATCTTTGATGCTGAAAAACCATTGAAATATACGTTGGTTTTTGTCGCAACGGACGCAGAGGAATACGGGATGCTCGGCAGCCTTCGATATATTCAGACTCACCCTAATACAGACGACATCATCGCTGGTATCTCATTGGATAACGTTGGGCGCGAATACTACGATAGCATGAATATGGAACTCGTTGGGCAATCTCGTAAGTACGGGCAAATCTGGTTCGCACTCACAGCCAGGGATGCAGCTCGAGCAGTAGATGGTTTGTGGGACGTCAATCTCAGAGCACCCATAGATCAGGCACTCGATCAGGCCGTGCCGATCTCTTTCATGGACCAAGGACCCATGGTCACGGCGGGTGTCCCGGCGGTCGGTTTTACGGGTGGATATCCAATGGAGTTTAGTGACGAGCACTACCGCTTATGGCATGACCCGGATGACACCATGGCGCGCCAATCTCCCGAATCCGTAGGACAATCCGGTGCCATCACGGAAGCGTTGATTCGTCAATTGCTAACCATGCAGGAGTTCCCACGCGAGTCAGGGCCTT
Organism: Anaerolineales bacterium; assembly: GCA_030608865.1. The sequence continues at coordinate 13,539 of JAUWDI010000004.1, forward strand.
ACCTGTATTTCGATGAGAGTCAGCAGGTTTTTCGTGGGACACCGTTGTGGATCATTTTCATTGGTTTCGTCGGGTTGTTTTTCCTCGGTAGTTATCTCATTGGCGGGCGTTCACTCAAAGAGAAGCGCAGCGCTTGGCGCTCAGTTTTGCCTGATTTTTTAGGTTGGTGGCTGCCCTTGGTCGCCTCGGTACTTCTGTTATACGTTTTCGTAGCCATTGGGCTTATGCTTGAGTATGACCTTTATCCCGCCACCACAAAAGACCCAGAGATATTAAACCCAAACTGGTTAGCTATAACCCTTTTCCTGCTTGGATTGGCATCCTTCCTGTTTATTGGACGGCGCCTGGCGCGAAAATACGGTGGGCACCTCAAATCCCCCTCGTTCAAGCATACGAAGAGTTTTGCCTTCCTTATCATCGGCATTGTGGGTATCTACATCCTGCTGGTAAATCCATTCTCGTTGCTTTTCATCGCACCAACATTGTTCTGGTTCCTGATCCAGGGACGACGAGGTATAACGAAATTTATCGACATCGTTCTGTTTCTCCTGGGCGGGTTGTTGGTGTATGCATTGATCTACGTGTTCGGTTTCCAGACGCTGCGTTATAACTTCACCTTCTTGTGGATGTTCTTAATGATGTTTGCCATCCAGATGATTGGATTCGGGACTGCATTGATAAGCACCGGGGTTATCGCGGCGGGGTTAATGCTCATCACCAATACTTCACAGGAAGAATAACGAAACCCAGCCCAATTGGGAGGTGGTGCAAGGCAATGGTTGCACAGGATATGGACCAACTGCATACCTCATATCACAACACCC
>JAUWDI010000179.1 GCA_030608865.1 Anaerolineales bacterium
GGATGCAGATCCAGGACAGATCCAGACGGCTGTCGCCGGGACGCTGAGCGCCCTGGAAACACAAACGGCGAGCGAACTAATCTCAACGCCGATTCCAACCTCATGGTCGCTTTGGGATGTTTTTCGGAGTGAGACTCACACCTCTACTCCAACACCGACCATCTGGTATTACTCGACAAGCACGCCCACAGCAGAATCTGGTTCAGGCGGGGAATCTCCTACGAGCACATCGACACCAACGCCAGAGGAAATTCAAGAGCCGACATCCACACCTGAGGAGTTTCCAACCTCAACACCGAGACCAGTGAATCCGAACGCCTGCAATGACATTGTGGGCAATCCGAATTACTGTACACCCACACCAGGTGGCTAAACCCGATTCTCTAAACCCCGCTAATTGCCACGCGTATTAAAGTCAGAATAGTAGATAATCAGTCAATTTCCTCAGTGAGCGGGAGAAGTTCAGCGGTACCTGCCTCGATGTGGCTTTTTAAAAAAAAAAAGGGCTGTTCACTGAGGACGGCGAAGTAAAAACTATTAAGACGATGCGGGAAGATCGGTCTCTGGGCTCCGATCCAGATCCTGGTCAATCCAGGAGCGGGGGTCTTCGAGCGGCTCGATGTGGGTGAAGACGGTCGCGGAGGGGATGACCTCGCGGATTTCACGTTCGATCGTTTCCAGTAAATCATGCCCTTCCTGAATGCTCCAATCGCCAGGAGTTTGAATATGCATGGAGATGAAGCTGCGTGATCCTGCCTGCCGTGTGCGCAGGGCGTGATACTTGGTTTCGGAGCCGCCGTTGCGTTCCAAAATAGCTCGGATTGCAGCGACATCCTGCTCTGGAAGGGCGGTGTCAATCAAGCCCAAAGCCGAGCGTTTCAGGATCTTGAACCCGTTGTAACCGATCCAGCCAGCGACGATCAACGCGACCAGGGGGTCAAGGATTTGCCACCCGGTGATGCCAACGGCTCCTACCCCGATCAGGACGCCTACTGAAGTCCACACATCGCTCATCAGGTGCTGGCCATCCGCTTCGAGGGCGATGGATCGTTCGCGTCGACCGACGCGGATTAATATCAGAGCTGTGACTAAGTTAATAACCGAAGCTGCAGCGGAGATTAGCAGGCCTATGCTCAGGTGGTCAATCGGTTGTGGGTTGAGCAGCCTCTGGATAGCCATAACTGCGATCGCAATTGCCGCGAGTAAGATCAATCCCCCTTCAGCGCCGCTGGAGAGATACTCCACTTTTTGGTGACCGTAGGCATGATCCTCGTCCGGAGGTTGAGCGCTGATGTGCAGCGCGGTGAGAGCTGTGAACGCTGCAACCAGATTGATGCCGGATTCAAGCGCGTCGGATAATAATCCCACGGATTGGGTGAGAAGATAGCCAACAGTTTTCAACCCCATCGTGAGCACTGCTGCGCCAAGCGAAAGCCAGCCGTATTTTATAAGAGAGGAGCGGTCGTTCATATCGGGCATTGTATCATCGCCATGAGTAAGCAGGATGGTGGGGTCGAAACCCGTCGCTTAGAGAAGTGCGAGCAGTCCAAAAGTTAATAGTCCCGTAACGATCGTAAGCCAGGTGTTGCCTGTGCGCCATCCGACCAGAGCGGCGATTGACCCGGCGACGAGGCGGTGATTAGCGAACGATAGATGAAGGGTTCCGTCGAGGAGTAGTAGATCCGGGACGATCAGCGCGGCCAGGACAGCGGGGGGAATGTATCGCAGTCCACGTCGGAACCATTCGGGCAATCGGTCCGGTGGGATGAATAAGAAGAAGCTGAGCCTGATCAGGTAAGTCACGGCCATCCCGCCGAGGATGATCATCCAGAGCTCCGCACGGTTCATGCCGGATCTCCATTCGCGTGTACTTCTTTTGCTGAACGCATTTCCACGGCAAGCCCGACACCAATGCCGAGGACTGTTGGGATGAGCAAGCCTAACTTAAAGGGTAGATTGGCGAGTAGAAGCGAAAAGACACCCGCTGCACAGGCAGCAGCCCACGTAGGTCGATCGGTCAATGTGGGTAGGATCAAGGCCAGGAAGGTGAGGGGAAGTGCGAAGTCTAGCCCTATCCCTGGGGGGATCAACGCGCCAAGGGCGATACCGAGGAATGTGCTCAACTGCCATGCAGCCCAGAGCGTAAGACCCGTCCCCAGGAAATACCAATGTGCGAACTCGGGGCTGCCTTTGCGATAACGCGCGGAGGCTACGACGTAAGCCTCATCCGTGAGGAGCCAGGAGAGCGAGATCTTCCAAAGGTTTGAGAGGTGATAAACGTGAGGCGCTAACGAAGCGCTGTAGAGTAAGTGGCGCAAATTGACCACGAGGATGGTCAGGATTATGAGGAAGGGCGAGGCGGCTCCGGCGATAAGGCTGACGGCGATGAATTGGGCACTTCCGGCGAAGATGAAGAGCGAGAAACTTTGCGCCTCAAGTGCAGGGATGCCGGCTGACACTGCTAAAGCGCCGAAGATGACCCCGAAGGGAACGACGCCCAGGAGGATAGGAAGCTGATCACGCGCGCCTCTCAGGAATTCAATCCCCGGTTGCGAATATGGATCTGCCTCTGAGCTAGAAGGGCTCACGAGGATTGGAGGTAGGCGATGATGAGTTGTGTTGTTGCCCGCAGCGAGTCGATATGGGTTCGTTCGTAACTGTGCGAGGCATCGATACCGGGTCCCAGCAAAGCTACCCGAACATCTCCACCGGCTCGCCAATACGCCTCGCCGTCAGATCCGTAGTATGGGTAGACGTCGATTTTGTAGGGAATCTCAGCCGATCGGGCGAGTTCTTCGAGTCGGCGCGTGAGCTTATGGTGATAGGGTCCACCTTTATCCTTCGCACAGATCGTTACGTGGAACTCATCCGATGTCTGACCCTCGCCTACGGGCGCCATGTCGATGGCGACAAGTTCGAAAAGGTCGCTGGGTAAGCCGGCCG
>JAUWDI010000125.1 GCA_030608865.1 Anaerolineales bacterium
AGGTACATCGGGAAGACTGCTATCTCGTAAAAGAAGAAAAGCTGAAACAAATCCAGTGAAACAAAGACTCCGAAAACACCCGTAGCAAGGATGAACAAGAACCCGAAGAACTCACGCGGGCGGTCGTCGATCCCCCAGGAGACTAAAACCCCCGTGAACATGACAATACCCGTCAGCAATACCAGCGGGGCGTTCATCCCGTCTATACCGACGTGGTAGGAGATCCCGAGCCTGGGAACCCAGGGGTAATGTTCGACTAGCTGATATCCACTAAGGGCTAGATCGTACGTGAAATAAGCCCAAAGTGAGAGAGCAAGCGCTATCGACGCACCGGTCAGCGCGAAGATGCGAATCTCGCGGTGTCGCTCCGCGGGAAAGAAGAACAGCACAACCCCAAACACGATCGGGGTGAAGACGACGATGCTAAGAATTGGTACTTCCATAAATACTCTCAAGACCTCGATCAACCGAACAGAAATTTCACAGTCTGGTTGATGACATTCAATATCCAGGCAGGCCAAACGCCGATCAGGAGCATCAGAAACATAAGCGGTGCAATGGCGATGATCTCACGGCGATTAATCTCCATATTATGGCCAAGCCACTTCTCGTTCAGCGGACCATGCAGCACCTTGGCAATACCCTTCAAGATGTAAGCACCTGTAATCAGGAGACCTATCATCGAGAGTGCAGTGTAGAGGGTGAAGATCGGCCATGAGCCCCGAACGACGAGGAACTCCGACACAAACCCATTCAAGCCCGGGAGCCCGAGTGAAGCCATGGCTGTGAAAATCAGGATGCCGCCGTAGATCGGCGCTATGGGGAATAAACCACCAAGTTTGTTTAGATCACGAGTGTGCGCACGATCGTAGATCACACCCACAAGCAGGAACATCCCCGCTGCAGACAACCCATGGTTGAACATCTGCAGTACAGCGCCGTTGATTGCGAGCACGGCATCATCCGCCTGCATCGTACCCTGGGCGAACGCCGCGGCGGCGATACCGAGAACGACGAATCCCATGTGATTCACAGAGGAATATGCCACAAGGCGCTTGAAATCGTCCTGCCCCCAGGAGGCAAACGCCCCCAGAACGATGGCCAGTACGGCAAGCAATCCCAGCGCGCCAGCGAAGTATTTCGCCTCGACCGGATAGAGCGGCAGCACCAGACGCAGGAACCCGTACGCACCCAATTTGAGCAGCACCCCGGCCAGGATCATCGACCCCGCAGTGGGAGCCTCCGTGTGAGCATCCGGAAGCCAGGTGTGGAACGGCCATATGGGGACTTTGATCGCGAAAGCAACCACGAAAGCCCAGAAGGCAATCTTCTTCACCGTGCCGATCGCCAGCGTGATCGGCAACCCAAATAAGGTTAGAGACTGGTTCAGCGTAGACCATTTCTCGGTGATCACGATCAGGTCAAATGTCCCCGAGGCGACGCCAATCATCTGTATCGCCAGCAGCAAACCAAGTGACCCGGCAATGGTGTAGATCAGGAACTTAAAAGAGGCGTAATCACGATTTCCACTTCCCCACTGGTTAATCAGGAAATACATGGGGATTAATCCAATTTCCCAGAACACAAAGAAAATCAGCAAATCTAGCGACATGAAAACGCCGAGCATCCCGGTTTCCAGAAGCAGGAAGAGCGCCATATAGGAGCGAACGTTATCTTCAATGTTCCATGAAATCAGGATCGCCAGCGGGGTGAGCAAAGTAGTGAGCATCACCATCGGCACGGATATGCCATCTACACCGAGGTGGTAACTCGAGCCAATCGCCTCATACCAGATCGCCTGCTCTACGAATTGGTAGCCTTGAACGCCGGGTTGATACGCAAACCATAGGAACAACGCGAGTCCGAACGGGATCAGACTTGCGAGCAGCGCAACCCAGCGGATGGCTTGCAGGCGTTCACGCGGGATCAACAACAGCAATACCGCGCCAGCTAGCGGCGAGAAAAGGATGAGTGTTAGCAGATGCGCTTGCAAAAATGCCACAGACGTGTCTCCGTCTAAGCTTCCGATCTATATCCTATGGTCGCAGGATCAGGATGTACGACAGCACGATCCCAACGAATACCATGCCGATGATCAAATACTCCTGCACGCGTCCGGTTTGAATGATGCGGGCAGTCTTGCCGCTTTTCTTCACACCCTCGCCGATATAGTCGGCGCCGCCATTCACGATGGGCAGGTCAATGGAATTGCGCAAGAAGTCGCCGATGCGCAGCGACGTGCGAGCGACCCAATGAAGGAAACCGTCGATCACTCCCCGGTCAATCCAACGATAGACGAACGTTTCCGCAAACCAGTAAGCCGGACGAACGATGACGGCGGAATACAGTTCGTCGAAATAGTATTTATTGCGCAGGACTGAGTAGATCGGGCCGAGAAGCTTTTTCACCGGATCTTCCCCGCGGGCTGGCACGCGTCGATAGACCAGCCAGCCGAGGAGCAAACCACCCAGGGCCACACCGATCGATACGAGTAGCGGCACAGGATTGAAAGCGACCGCCTGCGGATGCTCGAGCAGCGTTCCGGAGATGAAATCATGGAACCAATTGGGAATGATCCCGCCGATCGCAGGGAACCCCTCGGGGATGCCGACCCAACCCGCAGTGATGGCGAAGAAGGAAAGTACGATCAGCGGCAGCGTCATCGTCCAGACTGATTCGTGAGCGTGCTCCGCTGCCTTTGTTCGCGGCTCACCGAGGAAAGTCAACGTGATCTGACGCATGGTATAGAAGGCAGTCAGGAATGCAGCCAGGGCGAGCGTGATGAACACTGCCATGTGTCCGTGAGCGAACGCGTCGGCCAGGATCTCATCCTTCGACCAGAAACCAGCCGTAATCAACGGGAAACCGGAGAGCGCGAGCCCGCCGATCAGGAATGTGGCGAATGTGACCGGCATCTTCTTGCGCAGCCCGCCCATATTGAACATATCCTGGGCGTCTATATGCTCATTTGTATGTTGGACACCATGCTCTACACCGTGAATGACAGAGCCCGAACCCAGGAACAGGAGTGCCTTGAAGAAAGCGTGGGTGATCAAATGAAATGCGGCCGCAACGTAAGCTCCGATCCCCACAGCCGCGACCATGTACCCCAATTGAGAGATTGTGGAGTATGCCAGCACGCGTTTAATGTCGTTCTGCGCTAGCGCGATCGTCGCCGCGAAGAGCGCCGTAAACGCGCCGATGAACGAGATCACGAGCATTGTCGGCGTTAGCGCGCCGCCCTCGTGCCAGCCGGCAGTGATCAACGGGAAGAAGCGCACAATGAGATAGACACCGGCGGAAACCATCGTCGCCGCGTGGATCATGGCCGAGACCGGAGTTGGTCCTTCCATCGCATCTGGAAGCCATACGTGAAGCGGCCATTGCGCTGATTTTCCTACGGTTCCAATAAAGAGCAGCAGGCCTATCAATCCGGCAGTCGATAGAACCGGGATCACAGAAGGAGTATTTGTCAACATTCCGAGCATATGCTCGTTGTATAAGATCTCCCGGTAGCTGAGTGTGCCGGTAGCCGAGTAGAGGTAAACCAGGCCCAACAGCATGAAGACATCGCCGACGCGCGTCGTCATAAAGGCTTTGATCATTGCATCGCGCGCCGATGGTTTTCCGTACCAGAAACCGATGAGCAGGTAGGAGCACAAGCCCATGATCTCCCAACCGACGAACAGCAGAAGCAGGTTATCTGAGATGACCAGGGTCAGCATTCCGAATGCGAAAAGCGAGATGAAGGCGAAGAAGCGAGCGTACATCGGCTCAATTCCGCCGGCGCGAGGGGGAAGACCGGCACGATCCTCAAGGTCGCGTGGTTTGCCATAATTGTTATAACCGACGCTATAGAGGAAGATCGCCAGACACGTCCAGGCAACGAAGAAAAGAGCCAGTGCACCAAGAGGGTCAATAAGCACTCCAATTCGCAGTGCGGTATCGCCTGTTGGCATCCACGCAATCGAGGACTGGAAAGGATGATGTCCGAGGCCTTCGGTCGTGACCGCGTTGAAGAACACCACCATCGCCAGGCCCCACGAGACAACCATTGAGCCTATCGCT
>JAUWDI010000162.1 GCA_030608865.1 Anaerolineales bacterium
TCATCTCAAGCTTTTTTGTCAGCTCCGATCGAAATAAAGCGGACACAACGAGCGAAGTTATTCTTCTCGACATCACTCAGCCATTTTCAAATCACAATGGAGGCGGCATAACCTTCGGACCCGATGGTTATCTCTATATCGGTACAGGGGATGGCGGCTCTGGGGGTGATCCAAATGGTTTCGGTCAGAATCTGAATGTTCTCCTTGGAAAAATGCTTCGTCTTGATATCGATACTCAGCAGCCATACGCTATCCCTGTTGACAACCCGTTCGTTGATAAGGATGGCCTTGGAGAGATATGGGCGTATGGTCTCCGTAACCCATGGCGATTCGGGTTCGATGCACTTCTTGGCGACCTTTACATAGGTGATGTAGGTCAGAGCGCCTGGGAGGAAGTGAACTTCCAATCCGCCGATTCACATGGGGGACTCAACTATGGCTGGAATATTATGGAAGGTTCACACGCTTTTAGTGAAGGAGACCAAACGGGCCTCACGCTTCCCGTTGCAGAATACGACCACAGCCAGGGTTGCTCAATCACCGGCGGTGTCGTCGTGCGCGATTCTCAACTCCCTGGATGGGAAGGCGTGTATCTCTATGGTGATTACTGCAGCGGACAGATCTGGGGGCTGATACGGGACGAAGGGGGAGCGTGGACGAATCTAGCATTATATGAATCCGGAGCAAGGATAAGCTCCTTCGGTATGGATTCTTCTGATCGAGTCTATCTCGTGGACCACGGAGGCACGATCTTCCGGCTGGAGAAAAGCGGGGAGTAACGCGGGTATGGTGTAATTGAGCTGTTGAAGCGTGCAACTATCTGCGGCTACTTGTTACCCTGGTCCAAAATCCTCCGGGGATATAACGCCCGGTTCGGGCATAATATTCCTTTGCCGAAGGGAAACGTATGCGCAACTCCCATTCCTCAAGCTCCAGGAGGGGTTGCGAAAGGACAACCCAGAAAGCCATCCATATCCAGAGTGCATCTCGAGATAGCAGAAGTGCCACACCTAGAAAAAAGAAAGCCACCCCAATAAACATCGGCCGACGAATATGAGCATATGCATGTCGAGTTTCAAAGGACGCAGTCGACCACGCGAAGAAACTTCGCCATCCCAGTGCTGCAAAAGACCAGAGGAGCAACCCGCCGCCGCCCGTAATGGAAAGCACCCCGAAGATGGTCTCTGGCACACTCAGAACTTCAAGGAAATCCTCATGCACTGAGGCAGCCCACAGAAAAGACCACAAGAAACTCACCAGTGCCAGGAGGGAGATCAAGTTAGCCAGCCACCAGAACCACCGGATCAAGCTCGGGGTGACTGCACGAATCAGAATTGCGCAGGTTTCCGCAACCATCGCGGCGAGCAGCGCAAGGAGAAAGGGATTTGTTACGAGTAGTTCAGCCATGTCACCGGACGAGTATATATAGAACAGCGCCCATAAGGCCAACGACGATTACCGCAGATAAACTAAGACCGCCCAGAAGGACCCAGAGCGCTAGTGTTGAGCGAATGCCCGCCGATCCCGATCCTCCACTTCCATCATTCTGCTCGGCTGAAGAAATGGGCGCCAGATGCAGCTGAGGTCGTGCCAGGAAAATCATCGCCAGGATGACCACAGCCAGCAGAGTTACGGGTGCGAATCCCAACCCTAATCGTACGAATTCATCATACGGAAGACGTTCCAGAATACGCGCAAATCTTTCGGGCGAATAGTGGTACAACGAAAATGCGCCTAAAGCGGCGAGTAGCGCCGGCAATGCCGTGATGAGGACCAAACCCACAGCCATGTTCGTGAACTTTCCTGCGTTCAAGGACCATCGTGCGATAAAACCATCCGCCCGAGCCTCGCCCTCGACACGTTCACCCCGTTTTTGAACCCGGGATGCGAACACAAAAAACACCGCAGTGATCACCACGATGAAGAAGAAGAGCGGCGCATACGGCAGAGCCTTTTGAAGATAAGCATCGCCGGGCAGCGGCTCGATGAGGGCGGCGAACCGAATAGGGGACACAAATGAAAGCAACCACATCGCAGCGGTGACGATAAGCATCGGCCCGGCAATCAGAAGCGCAAGTAGGCCAGCAATTCGCCCAACAGGCAGAGCTCTGCGTTCCCGAACATCCTTGCTTCGCTCAACGGCATCGACCTTTACGGCTATCTTTTCCGTCGGTCTGTCGAGTACATATAGAACTGCGAGCACCACGATGGCAAAAAGTGTTGCGGGGGCAAAGACCAGCGCTGACCGGATGAACGACTCTCCTGGAAGGCGTGAAAGGAGATCGCCAAACCGTGTTGGCGCGAGATAGAACAGCGCCAGCGTAACGATGGACATAAAAAGCATCGGAATCGTCGGGAGCAGCACCAGCGCTGCCACAACGCGCGTGAATATTCCGCTGCCGCGCTGGTTATCGAGTGAGGTATGAATAGGTGCGGTATCGTCCATAGAACGTTGCTGCGCAACCCTCATATCAGAAAATGGCCCATCGTGCTGGTCTTTCGCGCGACGAGTCTAACAGGGATTATGGCGATGGTCTACATGATTTGACATCAGAACATTTGTTCTATATAATTACAGCGCAAGCGCCCGGTAAAAAACTGGGTGATCCTTCCTGTACGGGAGATCATTGTGCGGTTTCGTCGTAGACCCTCCACGGATGAACCCCGCTCCGATCGTGATATGCATCAGGTCCATCATGCCCCCTATGAAGCATACCGTTTCGGAGCCCCTAAAGTCGCGCCGCAAACACGCGGCATCGCCGCGCGCTTACGAAACCACATCAGCCGGCAGCAGCGGGGCTCGGACACACGCCTCACGCTCGAGATCGATTCACAAACCAGCGCTCATCTCCAACGCAGCGCGCGCGACAAAGCGCTATCCCCTGAACTGCTCGCGTCGGATCTTCTGACACGCGCACTGGGCCAGGAGAAGCAACGCAGGCGCGCCGAAGCCGCGCTCGAGACCCTTACCCCGCGCGAGCAGGAAACCACACAGTTGGCCGCCCGCGGTCTCACAAATCTACAAATCGCCGAAGCCCTCGTAATCTCACCAGAAACTGTCAAAACACACGTTCGCCACGCACTGGCCAAGCTCGGTCTCCGCAGCAAGATGGACCTCAGGCTGCTCCTCCTCGATCTCGGCATTCGCTGGTGGCAGGACTCCGCAAAGTAATATCCCTCCCAGGATTTGCTTTGAAAGCCCGCCGTTCATCCTTGGAGAAGGCCGACTGAGGCGAATAAATAAGTAGCAGGGACGAAGTATCGGGAACGATGGAAGGGATTA